>DOXE01000185.1 GCA_003519205.1 Chloroflexota bacterium | reverse complement strand
AGGGCTTCTCCAAGCTGCTCCAGGTAGGTTGGGGTGTTGTTTATAAGGGTATTTCCTTGGTCAATTATTTGGGGAACGGCACTAATAGGAATGGCAATCAAAATGGCAATGATTAATAAGTAGATTACTGCAACGGAAAGACCTCGTCCTAGACCGGTTCGTTTATGGATCAGGTCTACAGCAGGCAGGAGGATATAGGCTAACACAACCGACATGATTACTGGTATGAGAACTGACCTTATGAGGACCAAGGCCAGGAAAGCTAATGTCACCAGAATCACGACGATGATTCTTTTTGTGCTGGATTGCCATTGAGGTGAGCTATTGCTGGCCTGATCTGATGGCTCTGTGGTTTCCGTATCCCCACTAAAATCTTGTTCGTCCACAGCTTACTTGGAGAAATGCTTTCAAGGAAGAACCCCAACGTCTGTATTAGAATTATAGCTTGTCGAACTTAATGTTGAAAGGCAATAAAAAAGCCCTGGTCCAATTCGGCCAGGGCTTCTGATGGATCGACTATTATTAGCGACGAGGACCTCGCCGGCCACCCCTTCCACTATTGCGATTTCCGCTACTACGAACGGTGTCCCGTGATCGGGCTTCATCCAAAGACCAATTTTCCAAAACTGCCTGGCGAGACAATCGTATCTTACCAGACTCCCGATCAATACCAGTGATCATGACCATTATTTCGTCACCCAACATGACCGCATCTTCTACCCGATTAAGACGATCGGATGATAATTGGGAAATATGGACCATACCGTCTAAGCCAGGTGTAAATTCAACAAAAGCACCGAATTCCGTTGTTCGTACAACCCGGCCGGTAAAGATTTGTCCGAGCTCAGGTTCACGTGTGAGTTGTTTAATTTTCTCCAGTGCAAGTTCGGCCTTCTCACCTTCAACACCAGCCACATATACGGTTCCATCTTCTTGTATATCGACCGATACTTCATAATCATCCTCGATGGACCGGATGGTGCTTCCGCCCTTACCAATGACGGCGCCAATTTTCTCGGGATCGATCCTGAGAGAAAGCATGCGTGGTGCCCATTGGCTTAATTCTGCCCGTGGCTGAGGCATCCTCTCGTTCATATTTTCCAGAATTTCAAGCCTTCCAATTCTGGCTTGTTCCAAGGCTTGTTGCATAACCTCTTTTGAAAGCCCTTGGATCTTTATATCCATCTGTAATGCAGTGATACCAGCATCGGTTCCGGCAACCTTAAAGTCCATATCCCCCAGGTGGTCTTCCATTCCTTGAATGTCAGAAAGTACGGCATGTTTTTGCCCATCACTTACCAAACCCATGGCTACACCAGCCACAGTTTTTTTGATGGGGACGCCACAATCCATGAGGGCGAGACTTGAGGCGCAGACACTAGCCTGGCTCGTGCTGCCATTCGAAGATAGCACTTCGGAGACGACACGAATTGTGTAAGGAAATTCTTCTTCGCTGGGAACCATCGGCAGTAGGGCAGTCTCTGCCAAAGCACCATGGCCGATTTCTCGTCTTTTTGGTCCACGTAAAAACCAGGTTTCGCCAGTTGAGTAGGGGGGGAAATTGTAATGATGGATGAATCGGCGAGTATCTTCGGGATAGAGCCCGTCCAATTTTTGGGCTTCTCGCAAGGTACCTAAGGCAACTATTGACAATACTTGTGTTTGCCCACGACGAAATAGCCCAGAGCCATGAGCACGGGGACTAATGCCAACATCAGAGGACAGCTCGCGGATATCTGAATAACTCCGACCATCCGGTCGAATACCTTCATACAAGATCCGTTTTCGCACTTCTTCCTTTAGGATCTCAGAGATAACATCCCTAACTTCCTTCGGATCGATCGTTTCATCTTCTTCAATGAAGCTGTTTACGACTTCTTCGCGAAGCTCATCCATCTTTTTGTTTCGCTCATCGCGATCAGTTTGATTAACGACAATCTGGCGGATCTGATCACCTATTCGTTCGCGTACCTCCCGACCGATATCAGGTTCGATGGACGAAATAGTGATTTCACGTTTTTCTTTACCAATGGCATCTCGCATTTCAAGTTGCATATCGATTAACGGTTGCAAGGCTTTATGCCCAAAATCGAGCGCTTCCAAGATGATTTCCTCAGTTACTTCGTCGGCCCCTGCTTCAACCATAATGATGGCATCCCGGGTTCCGGCCATGCGTAAATCCAGTTTGCTATCCGTCATCTGAGGGATTGTGGGATTGGCCACAAACTCGCCGTCAATATAAGCAACTCGGATAGCTCCAATAGGTCCATTCCATGGGATATCTGATATCGTCAAGGCAATACTGGCGGCATTTAGAGCCAGGATGTCAAGATGATAAACGCTATCAGAGGAAAGTGTCGTGATGATAATTTGAACCTCATTTCGCATTCCTTCTGGGAACAAGGGACGTAAAGGTCTATCGGTGAGACGGCAGGTCAAGATAGCTTCAGTACTGGGTCTACCTTCCCTTCTGAAAAAGCTGCCTGGAATTCTGCCAGCGGCATACATCTTCTCTTCATAGTCTACACTAAGCGGGAAAAAGTCTAGCCCTTCTCGAGTAGTTTTAGCCATTGTGGCGGTAGCCAAGACCATACAATCGCCGACTCGGGCTGTTACGGCTCCGCCAGCTTGCTCGGCAAGCTTTCCGGCCGAGACCGTAATTTCATGCGATCCCACTATTGTGGAAAAATTTCTCTCATCGTTCATTTTATTGTTCCTCCAAGTATGATATCTGTGAGACCATTAATTGATTCCATGGGCGAATGACCACAAATTACCTTTGATAGGCATCGCCATGAATTTGCTTGCCAGTGAGGCACTCACAGATTCGTCAATTGTTCAGTAATGTATCTCTGGGGTCATTAACGGAGGGTTTAGGGACTGGGGACTGGCTCGCATGTAATAGCCTCCTACCGGCCGATGCGGGTCAATGCCCAATTCCTAAATTCACACTCCGTTTTCGAACCACCAATTATCATGAAAAGCGCACTTGCCTATGATTGGTTCATGTGCGCTAATGAATTATCGTCGCAATCCAAGCCTTTCAAGGACGACTCGATAGCGATCCGGATGTGTCTTGCGTAAATATGCTAACAGATGACGGCGTTTGCCGACCAACGTAAGTAGGCCTCGACGAGAACTCTCGTCATGTTTATGAACCGATAAATGCTCTTGTAATTGCTTGATTCGCTTATCGAACAAGGCAATCTGGACCTCAGGCGAACCAGTGTCTCCCGGGTGGGTTGCGAATTCTTCGATTATATCGGACTTGTCTGCCACAGATAAAGGCATTCCATTTTCTCCTAATTATCGTAAATGCCCGTTGGACCGTCGTGCCGAATACGTCGTATCCACGAGCAACAAGCGATTATAACTAAATATGATTTTGGTGCCACCAGCCTTAATGGGGCTAATCCTCATCATTGCCTTAACTACAATCGATGCCACCAGAGCTGTTATTGTGTACGAACGGCAAATATACAGAATTTTCTAAATTGGTCATCATTATTGGAGATAGGGTACTGTTTCGAGGAAAGCTGAGACTTCCGATGTAAGTGCCCCATTTACCGTCAGAATTACCTGTTTCTTTGCTATATTGGCCGAGATACCAGAGATCCCAACCATTGGGATCGCTGGTCAATCCGGTGTAATCACCCCACCGGTATGGGGGGCTGTCAAAGGCAGTGTATGGGACATTGCTTAGCTTCAAAGGTAATTCCACTAGCAACATGTTTTGATGTGTACTGCCGGTGCGCCCGGCGACATAAATACTCGGATAGCCCCAAGTCAAATCAGTCGGGTCCGTCCTTGTGTAGCCCATAGCCATATCGTCACAATGATTGACGGCCAAATCAGAGAAAATTCGGTAGATACCATTGCTCCTCAATACACCGGCCTGGATGACTGATGCGCTTTCAGGTTTTATTTGAGCCCACCGGACACAATCGACTGTTCCTGTGCCGGGATTGCATGAAGCAGTATTTGTCGTCCAAATAGTGCCATTACGATATTCAGCGTCCTGAGGTCTCCAATCGTTTGCCTCAATATTGCCACCAGTTGGCTGCGGTACACTGACCGGAAAACCAACAGGCACACCGGTAGCCGTCACCAGGTTAAATGTGCCGGTATGATAAAATTCATTCGCACCAAAGGGATCATTCCAGGCAAAAACCGAGTAATTTTCCCCTTTATTGTCTGAGCCTGTGATGATATAGTGTGGCCCACTTTCTGGCCAGGTCCCCTGTAGGTATCCATGAAGGTTGGCCGGTTGTGGAGTATGTTGGTTAACAACGAGCGAACGCTCTCGCCATTGTGTGGCCAAACCGTCATACATGGCCCACTTATCGTAAGCAAAAACCTTTGCGCCAGAAAAAGACTCGTTTACGAATGTGTTTCCACCCATGTAGATGGCATCGCGGCCCACTCCGGCGTGGGGATAGTCAAATATCGCACCGCCAACATTAGTCGGAAACTTATATCTGACCCATTGGCCCGTGGGATCGCTGGTCAAGGAAGCAGCGATACAATAATTTACTCCAGCCCCGTCAACACCCAAAATGAATCGATCGGCCTCCTCGTCGTAAATAACATTTGGATCAAATAGTTGTGTGCCAATCGTACAGCCAGAAATGCCGTTAAAGAGGGTGGCAAATGTCGTGGCTGGAATCTGGACAGCGCCCGACTTATCATAAATCTCAAAGGCAACGTTGACGACAGCGATAATATGATCTCGGCCAACGGCCAATTCGGGATCGGGTGGGATGAATCCCCCGCTACCACAGCAGTCGGTAAAATCCATGCTGTCGAAATTTGTCCCAATCTCCATATTTGTGACAGACATAGGTAGGGCGATCATGGAGGCCACGCCTGGTTCCAGGTCTAATGCAACCTCTTGCAAAGCTCGTTTTTCTTGTGGGCTAACCAGCGGCTCACCCTTTCCCGGCTTATACTCGCCCCGTAACCATCGCAAATATCGATTGTCTGGATCGTATAGATTCTGAGGTAAATCTGAAAGATCAATCATGCTGCCAGGAACCGGATCTTGGTTGATGGGATCCGATTCTGCAAAAGTCTCTTGGTCTTGTTGTGGGTTTGAGGAAAAATCTAGCGGCTGTCGTGGCTGTAATTTAACTGGAGATAGTTGATTGGGGCGGCCGATCAACCAAGAACCAGCGGTTGCAATCAGCATAACGGTGAAGATGACAATGATTTTTCTTAGCTTCATCGAATATTTTTCAACATGTCTTTCGAAATGTTTTAGTTCTTTACGAAAGAGCTATTGATCAAATCGCATTTCGAATGGAATGTTCATTGATTATATCTCCGTGGTTTGTGTCAAACCATGCAATAAACAATTCCCTGGTACTATTGCACATTCATAACCTTGCCATTCATTTTATTTTTACATAAACTTCACCTCGTGGATGTCGCAGACTTTCGTTCAGATACAGTAACCTGGCCTACACCGGCAATGCGAGAAGCGATGGCAACAGCCCCTATCGGCGATGATGTCTACGGTGAAGACCCTACGATCAACGAACTAGAAGCACTGGCGTCTGCCAAAGTGGGAAAAGAGGCCGGTTTGTTCGTGGCCAGTGGCACAATGGGTAATCTGGCAGCGATATTTAGTCATGCCGGCCGGGGGGATCAGGCTATTGTTGGTAAAGATGCTCATACATTTCGTGCTGAGGCTGGAGGTATGTCGGCCCTGGGTGGTGTGGTTCCAATGCCACTTGAAACGGATTTTGAAGGGAGAATGAATCTTCAGGAGATCGAATCAGCCATCATAAAAGACGATCCGCACCACGCCCAAACTCAACTAATTTTGCTCGAAAACTCATTTGCGAAAAAAAACGGAGCACCGCTAAGTAAAGCTTATTTCATCGATATTCGCCAGATCGCTGATCGCCATGGGTTGAATGTACATTTGGATGGTGCCAGGCTTTTTAATGCCACCACAGCATTGGGAATTGAACCGACCGAGTTAACCCGGCATGTGGATTCAGTTACCTTCTGTTTAAGTAAAGGACTCTGCGCCCCAGTTGGATCTGTTTTGTGTGGATCAAAGCCGTTTATACATCAAGCGAGACGAGCTAGGAAAATCCTCGGTGGCGGAATGCGGCAAGCTGGAATCCTTGCGGCCGCTGGTATCATCGCTTTAACTGAAATGATCGAGAGGTTGCCCGAGGATCACGCCAAAGCTAGACAATTGGCGGATGGTTTATCCCAGATTTCGGGTATTAAGGTCGACCTTGATTCTGTCAGGACTAATTTCGTCTTTTTTGACCTCGCCGATGAGGTCATGATGTCCACAACCGAGATCCGTAACGCGCTGCAGCAGGAAGCGAACATCCTGATAGACGAGTCTGGTTTTCGACAATTTCGTGCCGTAACCCATTATTGGGTCGGAATGGAAGATGTTCAAAATCTACTGAGTGTCTTACGTTACCTGTCATCCAAAGGATGGAGTTCATGATGACAGACATGGTCGGCCAGGAGATAGCCCATTATCGTTTAGATGCCCTGATCGGCGATGGGGGAATGGGCACTGTATATAAAGCTTATGACCTGAACCTGGAACGGACCGTCGCCGTGAAGGTGATGCATGCCCACTACGCCCGGCAAGAAGAGTTCAGAGCACGATTAGCCCAAGAGGCAAGGACTGCAGCGGGATTAGATCATCCATCGATTGTGCGTATCTTCGATTTCGGTCAATACCCTGGTGGACTATATATTGCCATGGAATATGTGGCTGGAGGTAGTTTGAGAGCCCATCTGCAACGGCTTCAAGCGAGACAGCGATTTCTTCCACTTAAACAAAGTCTTCAAATTGGAGTGCAGATGGCCGACGCCCTTGACTATGCTCATAAACAGGCAGTAATTCATAGGGACGTCAAACCAAGCAATATCATCCTTAAACCGTTAAACCGGCCCGATAGCCCGGAACAACAGCCCTTTAGGGCGATTCTAACCGATTTTGGCCTGGTAAAGTTGCTCGAAGGCGATTCGATGACACAGAGTGGCACGACGCTTGGAACGCCAACTTATATGTCGCCTGAGCAGTGTGAAGGGCTGATGTTGGATGGTCGCAGCGATCTCTATTCGCTGGGC
>DOXE01000168.1 GCA_003519205.1 Chloroflexota bacterium | reverse complement strand
GCCATGCGCACCATGGCATCATAAACAGATTGGTCGCTATGCGGATGGTATTTGCCTAATACTTCTCCCACAACTCGGGCTGATTTTTTATAAGACGAGCTAGGACCTAATCCCATGTCATACATGGCATACAGAATGCGTCGCTGCACCGGTTTTAGGCCATCCCGCACGTCAGGCAAGGCTCTAGAAACGATGACGCTCATGGCGTAACTCAGGTAAGAGTCACGCATTTCTGTATCGATATTAACCTGTCGAACTAAACCTACTTCTGTAGCTGCCATTCAAGAATCCATATCATACCAGATCGCGGCCTACTCCAGGCAACCGTCGACGAGGTGAAGACGCCTCAATAGAACGGGTTTTCTAATAAACCCTGTCAAATATAGGCGATTTAAAGGGGGCTGTCAAACAAAAAACACCCCGATGAAGCTTTTCACCCAGGGTGTCTGGCACGATTTTTTAAGCTAACTACCATTCATCTGGCGATTCGACGAAGATGTCGTCACCTTCAACTTTTACCTCATATGTTGGTACAGGGGTGACGGCCGGCATGGATAAAACCGCGCCATCACGAATATCGAATAACGCCCCATGGCGAGGGCACTCAATCGAAAACCCGACCAGTTCACCTTCAGCTACCGGGCCTCCATCGTGAGTACAAACGTCCTCGATACAATAAAATTGACCATCGAGGTTGAATATGGCAACCGTAACTTCCTCGAAATCCACCAGCTTCCTGGTGCCTGGTGGCACTTCACTAATTTTGGCTACTTTAACGAATTCCGCCATTAAAGTGCCTTTCGGAGTTCATCTGGATCGGGCATACCATAAGCGCCCGCCTTTAATACCTTTAAGGACAACAAAGCACATTTAACCCTGGTCATGCTTAATTGAATTCCCAAAAGATCTAATAACTGCTCTTTGGAAAAGGCTTTGACCTCGTCCAATGTTTTTCCCTTGATCTCTTCGGTCAGCAAAGAGGCTGAAGCCTGGCTAATCGCACAACCATGGCCTTGCCAATTGACATCCTCAACCCGATTTTGTTCATCAAGCCTGACCGAGATTTCGATGACATCTCCACAAAGGGGGTTATCCTCCTCGTAGATAAAGTCGGCCGGATCTAGACGGCCGAAATTGAGGGGATTTTCGTATAAATCTATGATTTGTTCTCGATAAATACTATCTTCCATTCGACTTCCTATAATCGAAAAACTTTTCGCACCCGATGCAGGCTGGTTACCAATCGATCAATGTCCTCCGGTCTCGTATATAGATAAAAGCTAGCCCTGGCACTGGCCGGGATGCATAAGCGTTGATGCAAGGGCATCGCACAATGATGTCCAGCCCGGATAGCAATGCCATCTTGATCTAATACTTGCGAGATGTCATGGGGGTGCAAACCTTTAAGGTTAAAAGACACGACCCCCCCTCGCTGAGCCACCGGTGGTCCTAGAAATTGCATGTCTTGAACCTCGCTGAGGGCTTCCAGGGCATAATCGGTAATGAATTGCTCATGGGCATGGATGGCATCCATACCAACCGAGTTCAGGTAATCCACGGCCGCGCCCAGGCCAATGCCTTCGGCGATGCTGGGTGTGCCTGCTTCGAACTTCCAGGGTAGATCGTTCCACGACGAACCCTCGAATGTTACCCGGCGGATCATATCGCCGCCGCTTAAGAAGGGTGGCATCTCTTCCAAAAGCGCTCGTTTCCCATACAAAATGCCGATGCCGGTCGGGCCGCACATCTTATGACCCGAAAAGGCCAGGAAATCACAATCTAAATCCTGAACATCCACCGGCAAATGGGGAACACTCTGGGCTGCATCGACCACTGTGATGGCCCCAACTGCACGGGCTGCTGCCACTAATTTTTTAGTCGGGTTGATCGTCCCAAAAACGTTGGACATCGCCGTGAAGGCAAAGATCTTGGTTCGCTCGGTCAATAAATCAGATAAATTGGTTAAATCAAGAATNNATTTCATCACCGGGTTTTAGATTTGTGCGACCCCATGACCAAGCAACTAGATTGATCGCTTCGGTCGTGTTTCTGGTGAAAATAACAGTAGCCGGGTCAGGCGCATTTATGAATCTGGCAATCCGTTCCCGGGCACTTTCATAAGCTTCTGTCGCCTCTTCGCTTAGCCGATGAATTCCCCGGTGTACATTGGCATTGTATCCCCGGTAATAGACGTCCATCGCTTCAATCACTTGGACCGGTTTCTGGGAAGTAGCCGCATTATCTAGATACACCAAGGGCACGCCCGGGTGCGCCTCGACTTCTAGTATTGGAAAATCCTTCTGTATTGAGGTGAGGTTTAACATAGTTGCACGGTTGCCCTTCAATTTAACATGAAGTAGGTAATCATCGCAAACGCTTTAGGCCTCGACATCTTTAAAATTAATAGGACACGGTATTACCGTGCCCAAAAAGTTAAGTTTCATACTGATTTTCACCGTTCCATCGGTGGAATCGGGAGGTTATTATTAACCGACCTTCTCCACGATGCGTTTGGCGATACGGTCTCGCACTCCTTCAATTGGGATCCGTTCCATAACCGGAGCAAAGAAGCCTTCCACAACCATTTGAACGGCTGTTTCAAGAGGAATCCCGCGACTCATTATGTAGAAAACCTGTTCTTGATCAATTTGGCCGACGGTAGAAGCATGGGTACAGCGGACATCGTCGGCTTCAATCTCCAATCCTGGTATCGAGTCAGCGCGTGCGGTCTTTGCTAGCAGCAAATTCCGGTTCGCCTGAAAGCCATCAATGCGTTGAGAATCTGGCAAAGCCTTGATCATGCCTTGCCATACTGATCGGGCCTTATCTTTAAGCGCCCCTTTGTATAGCAGGTCGCTGACGCTGTCCGGGGCATTGTGATTTTGTTGGGTATCAAGGTCAAAATGCTGCTGGCGATTGGCAAAGAATAAACCGGACATCCGAGCCCAGGATCCTCTGCCATCTAATTCGACCGTTTGAAATGACTTGGTGAGTCGAGTGCCCATGACACTTAAAACCCAATCGAGCTGGGCATCCCGGCCGACGCGACCGCGTTCATGGGTCATCTGCCATACGTTTGTGCCAAAATCCTGGAGCGAAACGTAGGTCAATTTGGCTGCATCACCCACGATCAGCTCAACCACGCCATTATGCAGGGCCTGGCCTTTAGCTGTTTCGGAGGCGTATTCATCAATCAAGACCGCCTCAGCGCCTTCTTCCAAAACGACCAGGGTATGAGTGTAGGTCTTTCCACTAACAGACCAGAGGGCGCTATGTAAAGGTGCAGCAGCTTTCACATTTTTCGGAACATATAAGAATGTACCACCTCGCCAGAAGGCGGCATGTAAAGCCGCAAATTTACCCTCATTGGCTGGAACAACTTCTGTCATGAAATATTTTTTGACCAGATTCGGATATTCCCGCACGGCCGAGCTCATATCAGTAAAAATCACACCTTGATCTCTGAGCTTATCGCTTATTTCGTATTTTTCAGGTATGCCGTCAACCGTGACCAGAATGCCACCGGTTTTATCTTCGGTTAGCTGCTCACCTAAATAGTCCGGGACCAGAGTTCCCGCACCGGTTCCATTCACGGATGGTCCGATGTCGTCAAGATTCAAACGACGTAAGTCGGTGCGTCGCCAGGGCTCATCATTGATCGTTGGCATGGGCAGGTTTTGATACGTTTCCCATGCCTGAAGGCGAAACTCGCGCATCCATCCGGGTTCATCCAGGNNTTCCATCTGAAGCTGGATCAGCCGATTCATCTCGACCGCATATTCCATCGGTAATTCTTTCACCAATGGCTCGATGAAGCCGTTTACGATCATCGTGCTGGCCATCTCTTCGGTCAGCCCCCGGCTCATCATGTAGAAAAGTTGCTCTTCTCCGATCTTGCTCACCGATGCTTCATGGCCAATGGTGACATCATTCTCGTCAATTTCAATGTAAGGATACGTGTCCGACCGGCTCATATCATCCAGCAACAATGCATCACAAACGACATTTGACTTCGAGCCGTGAGCTTTTTCATGAACCTTAAGTAGCCCTCGGTAGGAAGCACGCCCGCCAGATTTACTCAACGATTTTGAGATAATCCGGCTGGTAGTATTTGGAGCCACATGGACCACTTTCCCACCAGCATCCTGGTGTTGGCCGGCACCAGCAAAGGCGATGGATAAGATCTCGCCATGGGCGCCCGGTTCCATCAAATAAACGGCCGGGTATTTCATCGTCACTTTCGAACCAAGATTGCCATCTACCCATTCCATGGTCGCGTTTTCGTAGGCCATGGACCGTTTCGTAACCAGGTTGTACACGTTATTAGACCAGTTTTGTATAGTGGTGTAGCGGCAGCGGCCCCCTTTCTTGACTATGATCTCCACCACGGCCGAATGCAGTGAATCTGTGGAGTAAACTGGGGCTGTGCAACCTTCCACGTAATGACAATAGGCACCTTCGTCGATGATAATCAAGGTACGTTCAAACTGGCCGACGTTTTTGGCGTTGATCCGGAAGTATGCCTGTAGCGGCATCTCTACCTTAACGCCCGATGGAACATAAATGAAGCTTCCGCCCGACCATACGGCCGTGTTCAATGCAGCGAATTTATTATCGTTATGTGGGATAACCTTTCCAAAATACTCTTTCACCAGTTCCGGATATTGGGCCAGGCCATCGTCCATACCCAGGAAAATGACCCCTTGCTTTTCCAGCTCCTCTTTCATCTTGTGATAGACGACTTCGGACTCATACTGAGCTGCTACCCCGGACAAAAATTTCTGCTCGGCCTCAGGAATTCCTAACTTATTAAAGGTATCCTTGATGTAGGGCGGGACATCCTCCCAGTTATCACCCTGGCGCTCGGAAGGTTTGATGTAGTAATAGATATCATCAAAATCGATTTCCGACAGATCGGCACCCCAATTAGGCATCGGCCGTTCCAGGAAATGGGTGTATGCCTTTAGACGATTCTCCAACATCCAGATCGGTTCGCCCTTTATCAAAGACATGTAGCGGATGAGTTCTTCAGTTAAACCCTTCTCCGCCTTAAATACATAATCCTCAATATCGGCGAAGCCATATTTTTCAGCATATTGGACGTTTACGCCGCCGACGATTTCTTTTTCAGTTTGTTCCCGTTCTGCAAGAGATGCCATTACTATGCCTCCTCAGACGTATACTTCTCTCGAAGCCAATCATATCCTTTCTCTTCAAGACCCAGTGCCAACTCAGGGCCTCCACTTTCGACGATTCGGCCACCAAGCAAGACGTGCACGTAATCTGGCTCAATATAATTCAAAATCCGCTGATAGTGGGTGATAACCAACAATCCCATTCCAGAAGATTCATGAAGCGCATTGGCACCTTCTGAAACGATACGTAGAGCATCGATATCCAGGCCAGAATCCGTTTCATCCATGATGGCGATCTTTGGCTCCAGGGTGGCCATTTGCAAAATCTCGGCTCGTTTTTTCTCTCCACCCGAAAAACCATCATTGAGATAGCGGCCGGCAAAACGATGGTCGATGCTCAAGGCATCCATTTTTTCGATGAGCAAGCGCCGGAATTCTGGAATGGCTATGCCTTTATCTTCTGAATCCTCCGCCCTACGTCGGGCGTTAATCGACTGGCGGAGAAAATTGGCCACGGTAACACCCGGCACGGCAATCGGATATTGAAAGGCCAGGAATAGACCAATACGGGAGAGTTCATCTGGCGACATCTCCAATAAGTCAAGCCCGTCGAAAATGACCTCTCCGACCGTTGGCTCATAGGCTGGATGCCCAGCCAGGGTATAGGCCAGTGTGCTTTTACCCGAGCCATTTGGACCCATTAACGCATGTATCTCTCCCTGCTTAACCAATAAATCAATCCCTTTCAAAATTGGTTGATCGTCAACGTTAACATGCAGGTTTTTTATCTCAAGTGCGCTACTCATGAAGTTAATTTACTCCTTGGATTATATTTTTGTATATGAATATCAGTAGTATAAAAGTGGTGCCGACATACCAAAAAAATTGTAAGGTATGGAACCCCTTACAAGCGCTCATCAGTATAGCACAGCACCCTGGTGGCGTCAATATTTATAATATTTATGATATAAATAGGAAAATTGACATTCCCGAAGGGACCTGCTATAATTCAACTCGACCCAAAAAGGATTTTATCGTGAAATTTGTTGCAGACAATAACAGGTTAAGTACCCGCGAGATCATACTGGATGCCATAAAAAAGTCGAATGAGGCTACAGTCGATCAACTCGCCGAAGCGGCCGATGTATCACCAGTAACTGTCCGCCACCACTTGAACACGCTTCAGGCTGAAGGATTGTTAGAGATCCGTAGCATCCGGCGCAAGGTGGGTCGCCCCTACTACGTTTATCGCCTCAGTTCGAAAGGGAGCGAGCTTTTTCCTCAACGGTATGTGCGGCTAAGCAGTTTATTGCTCGAAGAGCTGAAAGCCAAGTTTCCGGCCGAGACCGTCGCCGAGTTGTTCAACGACGTGGTCGAGCGACTGGTTGAAGAACACGAGGCACAATTTTCAGGACTTTCTTTTGAACAGCGTTTGGATTACTTAGTAAGGCTACTGGCCGATGAGGGGTTCTTGGCCTCTTGGGAAGTAACGAGCGACGGGTACCAGTTGACCGAGTACAGTTGTCCATATTTTTCGATCGGCCGAGAACATAGTGAAGTCTGTGCTTTCGACAGACAACTTATGATGAGCGTCCTTAATACGCCTATCACCCAGCACAGTTGTATGTTAGATGGCGATAAGTCATGCCAGTTCACGTTCGCCGTTCCTGAAAATGCCGGCTAAAGTTTAATTGATTTTCACCGAATAGAGCGGATACCCGGAAAACCAATGACAGAAAACAAAGAAGACGTTGTTTTAGAAGCTTTAAGG
>DOXE01000018.1:4233-4482 GCA_003519205.1 Chloroflexota bacterium | reverse complement strand
GATATAACCATTGTCGATGATGGAAAGCCACTGTCCATCGGCCGACCAGTCCATTTGCCAGTGCATCGGGAGATCATACCGGCCATGAAAGCGATAGTGCAACGCCTTTCTAGCGATCGTATCATAAAATGATACCGTGGCGACATGATAGGTGAGGTCATTTGTACTGATGACCAGCCAGCGGCCGTCGGGCGAGAATTGGAGATCTGTCATGAAATCGGGAGTCAAGATGTCTTCTGTAAAATTCTC
>DOXE01000018.1:0-4222 GCA_003519205.1 Chloroflexota bacterium | reverse complement strand
ACACCACCAAGTGACAGCGGCCGCTCAAAACGACCCTCATATCCATAGCTGCCCATGGACACCAGAATCAGGATTGAAGATCCGTCCGGCGACCATAAAGGGAAACCATTCAGCGCAGAGGCGCTGCAGTTCCTCGTCGTTGGGCAATCATGGAAACGCAAAAGGCTGTATTGGCGCTGGCGCCGGTTGAGAATTAACAAGTTTTCCACTGGCGACTCGTCCAATTGTATGAATGATACCGGCACAAGATTATCCTCTGATTGGACGAGAATGGCCTCCTGTCCATCCTGCCATAATAACGTGCGGGTGCCTGACACCGGGCTCGCAGGACGTCGCTCAGCCACGATAACGCCCTCGTCGTCGGGCAGGCCGATCATAAAAGCTTCTGCATGTCCAAGTTGGTGCTCCAGAGTCAGCTCATCAGCCCCGAAATTATACCTGTAAAGCGACGCATTTATCCCTCGATTGGGGCGACAAGCCAATTGTAAATCCTGTTGGGGCGAAGCTGGAATCATTTGATGGCGAATAGGAAATATCACCTGGTTAAAGCCTTGCCAGGCTCGCTCCAGGTCTTGTTCACTCATCTGGAGATTTGTGGTAATAAGCTGCAACCAATCCCAATAACCCTGATCACTCCCCTGCACCAAGTATCGTTGTAAATCGGCCGTGGATAAATTGGTTTCATGTCTCAGAAAATCAACGAGGACATAAACGGGCCAAATTTCCTCTATGGGACTGGCAAACTGGTTTGAAAACCAGAAGAGACCCACGTCATTGAGGCTGCGTAGAGTGCTGCCAGAAAGCTGATCTTGTTGCCATTGAAGAGGCTTTGTCAAGGGCCAGGAACCCAAACCTAGTTCGAACAATTGGGCATCCAACAAGGCCTGATAAAATGGCCCATGCTGGCAACACTGGTAGCCCACCCGATCGGTGATCAGGGCTGAAAGTAAAGTCAAGCCGTAACCGCGCCGCAGCACCTGATAACTTGCTTCGTCCAAAGGCCAACCCACTAAGGTCGGGGCGGGCAGATGCAGGTCAAGATCGCCCTCCAGAAAAGACGAAACCTGTCCCATTGCCGACAAAGTGCCAATCTCCTCCTCAAAATGCAATTGAATTTGCAATGTTTCAAGACAAGCGAGCTCAGCCAGTGTACGGCAAGCATCACTCACCAAATCGTCTAAATCCGAGGCTAATCGCTCGATAACTTCCCGATCCCGCTCAGGGTATGTCACTTGCAGAAGTTCCCCCGCTAGCGATTCTTGTTTCCCCCAGAATTCCTTTTGTGGCGGAGCCAAGAGCCAGCGTTCGCCTAGCCGGTAAACGGCTGTCTGGCGCAAGTTGACGGTTGTTCCAGCCTGTTCCCCGTCTCCAATTAAATAGGCCTGATCGAACTGGATCTCGGCCGACGATAAATCAGGCGATAGGACGACCTCGACGTTTTTGGCTTCCTGACTTTCAAGATCCAAGCCCTCTACGCCATCTGATATCGGCCTTAGGTTAAAAGCTGGACGGTCCAAAAGAGAGCCGGCGATCAGGAACTGTTCCTGAGCCTCGGACCAGGCTTGATCACGGCTAGAAAGCGAGAAACGGAATAATTCAAGGTCATCTTGCTGGTCTGCCTGGCGGATGAGTTGGTGGGTCGTCAGAATATTGGCCTCTACGGCCGCAGTGGCATCTGCGGTTCGCTGGTCTATCAGTCGATAAAGAAACAGACCGGTTAAGCCTAAGGCTAAACCAAGCACAACCAGCACAAGGAGCGACCGTGTCGATCTCCTCCTGGCCTTTTCCACTTCGGGAGATGGTTCATTCCAGGTATCTTCTTCACTGGTGTGCCATTCAAAATCTTCAGGCATTAAACTACAATCGACGCCTGTTGGGCGTCGGCCAACCATATCAGATCCTGCGGATCAAGCTCGATCCCGGCCATTGGATCGCCGCTGCTGATATTAACTTTCTGGCAGCGGGCAATTGCTTCGTCAAAAATAACGGGCACATCTTCAGGCAAGCCCAGCGGAGCAATCGCTCCCTGGACAAAACCGGTAATCTGGTGGATCTCCTCGGCTGAAGCAAAACTGAGCCGTTTCCAATCACCACCCAATTGGGCTCTTACGGCTTTTGGATCTAGCCGAGCATCCCCGGTAACACAGGCCATCACATACCTGTGGTTCTTGTCTCTTAATAATATTGATTTAACCATTTCAGCCTGAATAACACCTCGCTGGGCGGCGNNCCATTTCAGCCTGAATGACGCCGCGCTGGGCGGCCGCCGCACTCACGGTATAAACCGGTTCGCCGTGCGGCAACAGGCGATAGGGCACCTTCTTCGACTCAAGCAATCTGATGACTTTCGTGTCTAGATCGCTCATAGGTCATTACTCTCCATCGGTTGGGCCAGAAGCTGGCCAAGTACGCTGACATCTGGTAAATCGGCCACTCGCCAGATCGCCTCTTCCAGCTTTGTCACCCTTTCCGGCAACAGACAAGAGAGCGCCAGCCAGCGAAACTTCTCTTGTAATGCTTTATCAGATGGCGGATCTTCCACTCCCCAGGTGGCCTCTACTTCACCCGAGTCGAAAATGGAACCCTCCCCGGTTTTAATCTGAACCTGGGCCAGCCTCTCGGCCGGGAAGCGGGCACTATAATCAGGATCTTCAACCAGTTCGACCCGTTCTGCTAATTGGTTTACGAGCGGATGGTGCAATCCTTGGCCACTCAATTCGGCCGGCCCTAACTGCTGGTGGACCAAGGCGGCAGCAACCGGGAAGGGCAAATTATACTGGGCTTCCTCAGTGGTTTCAGGGTGTGGATTGGCCAGGCGCACGGCCTCATGAAAGGTGGTGACGCGAATGGTTTGAATGGATTTGAGATCGAAGTCATGCTGTTGTCGTAGTTTCAAAACACCAGCAATTGACGGCTGGGCCCAACGACAAACCGCAAAAGGTTTAAAGTATTGCTCGGCGATCAGCCATTTTTCCCCCAAATCAAGCCAAAATCCAGCCGCTTCTGGGGATTCTACCGTTAAAGCAGGCGCACCGGTGAAGCCATCNNCTTTAGCATCGTTGGATGATCGATACAGCGCATCATTTGAGATCGAGGGCCATGATACTCGGCAATCCCCAGGGCGTGCCTGGTTTGCTCAGTATTTAGGTTCAGGCGCCGGGCAGTGATGGCGGCACAGCCAAGGGCGTTCCAGGCTCCGGAAGTGTGGTAATCACAAGCTGTCGCGTGTAAGGCCAGACCGGCCCTCAGGGACACTTCGTAGCCAACCACCAGGGCAGTTAATAGTTCCCGGCCGTTAACAACGGTAGCCTGTTTTGACGAGACTGTCGACAGGACGGCCGGAACCAGAGCTGCACCGGCATGTCCTTTGGTGAGAGTGTAACCATCGTGAATGTCTAAGGCATCGATGGTCATGCCGTTAGCCAGGGCTGCGCCGGGCGGTGAGACTTGCCGGCCGTCTAACCACAATTGGGCTCCATCGCCCGCGTATACGGAGGCGCTGAAATCATGAACTATTCGTGACAGCCTGGTCCGCCGTCCACCGACAGCAGCACCCAGGGTATCGAGCAGGCAGCGCCGGGCCTGGCTTTGAATAGGGGCCGGCAGATCGCGCCAGGTCACTTCATGAATAAATGCAGTAACTTGCATCGATATTCCTGCTCGACTTGAACAATGGCAACTCTTTTTGAGTTGGCGATAATCGTATTCTGGCGGAGATTAGATTAACCTGCAAATACAAGAATTAGTTTTGGTGATGCCCTTCAGTATAATTTAATATAACATTCCTGGGCTCTCGTGTAAGTAACACCGATTGCAGATTGGAGGATGATAATGGCCGGAATTGAGATACTTTTCCTGTCAAAAGAAGATATCAATGCCCTTGACCTCAACCTGCTTGAGGCGATGGAAGCCGTCGAGGCTGGTTTGAAGGCACATGGTCAAGGTAAGGTCATCATGCCTTCCAAGGATCACCTGGTCCTGGACTACCCGGAAAAGCTGTTCAATATCCTCAAAGGTTATGTGGAACCAGTAAACGTGGCCGGATTCAAGGTGATCGGCGATTTCCAAAAGAACTATGAGCACAACCTGCCTTCGGAGCTGGCGCTTATCACCCTTTACCGCCCGGAAACAGGCGCACCATTTGCCATCCTCGACGGCACGCTGATCACCTGGATGCGAACGGGGGCGGTCACAGCCATTGGCGCGAAATACCTGGCGAATC
>DOXE01000152.1 GCA_003519205.1 Chloroflexota bacterium | reverse complement strand
CGAGCTTCCCAAGTGGACTCTACCGGCAATCGCAACCAGCATAGCAGCTGCTCGCAAATTGTTTGGTAATAAAATACCTTTTGACGAAAATCAAGTGTTAGCCTCTGGGGAATTTATTTTTGCCGATGGCAGCAAGGCGATCCACTCCTTTAATTTACCTCAAAGTTCTTTTAGAAGTGCTGTGCAAAACGCTTATGATTGGTACAATAATAATGGATATCTAGCTTAAGTGGTTCATCGATTAGCAATTTAGCAAGATATAAAGCCTGGTTCACATAGCCCAAGTTTGGATCACAAAAATACAAGGAAGGTCGTATGGGTGCAACAGCAATCACCTATGAGTCACCATTTGAGTCAATGAGTGACGGAAAATGGATTCGCGATCGGAAATGGGATCTCACATTTATCAGCCTGAGTGTCGTATTAGTAACCGTCCCATATTTAATCTGGTTGTTCATGCGGGATGTGATTCGCGTTGATTCTGATGCCAGCCGACAAGCGGTCAACCTGATGATAGCCATTCTGATTGGTGGCCCGCATATGTACGCGACCTTCACCCGGACAGCACTCGATCAGGGATTTCGAAATAAGTATCGTGGCTTCGTCCGATCGTCGATCATCATTCCGCTAATGGTGATTACGCTTGCCCTGACAAATTTAACCCTCTTACTGACGATATTCTTCTTTTGGGCTTCCATTCATGTGCTCCATCAGATAATCTACGTTGTGGAGTCCTATAATGAGAAGGCAAAAGTTGCCCCAACCAAGACTTCGTTAACCCCATTATCCAAGCTCATCGACTATGCGGTGGTGCTGACAGCGCTTTATCCGATCGCCGCCTATCGGATCGCCGTTAGTCAGGATTTTTCCATTGGGCCGAGCAAGCTAAATGAGATCATCCCTTCTATCTTTGAGCAACCCTGGGTTTTTTATCTAGCTTCGGCCGTATTCATAATCGCCCTGTTGGCCTTCATCGGCAAAAGTATCTACGAATATCGTAACGGTATCGCCCATCTTCCCAAGATAATTTTCATTACCTTTACCGTCGCAGCCTCTTTTATCGTGCCTTCTTTGGGTAATCTGGATACCGCGTTCCAAGGGATGAACGTATGGCATTCGTTCCAGTATTTGGCTCTGACTTGGTTTATTAATAACCTTCGTCAAGAACGGGGAGAGCTGGATAACCAGCCCGTCTTGGAAAAGATTTCCGAAGACGGCAAATCACGGATGTTTTATGGTTTTAATGTCCTCTTAACCTTGGGAGCAGGACTGATAATTGGCTTAGTTTTCGCAATCTTGTACTTCCTGGTGGGAGGCAAATGGTCGAGCCCAGGTTTTGCATTGGAAACAGCTTATTATATTGGCGTTCTATCCTTCTTATGGATTCACTACTATCATGACCATTTCTTGTTTACCCAAACCGAGTCGGTCCTACCGTGAAATTGCCGACAAACAACCTTAAATGATATTTAGGTAAACTCCAAGAAGTATTAATACAAAAATGGCGCTCAATGTTGGAGTTTACTCGAGTGAAACCGGGCTTCTGTGCCAATATTAATTTCGTGAACTTTCCCGGTTTCACCTAAAATAGAATATTGTTCATAAAAATATTTGCATTTGTTAAAGTTTGTGGTATTCTATGCGTGGCTCCCCCCCAGAGATGTCCCGATAGCCGCCCGGTTATCGGGCATCTCACTTTTTAGACACTTTAGCTTTCACCAAATTAGGGAACCAAGCCCCGATTTCGTACGTGTCGTTTGAGGATCCCGTTAAGCCAAGAATAGTTGAAAACGGCCTAACCTGATTGGATATCGAAGCGCAGGTTTNNAATTATTCGACGAAGTGGCCGGGCGCCAAATTCTGGTTGGTCGTTCTGCGCCAATAACCATTTCTTGGCCGGCTCGGTTACCTTAAGTTCAATCCCCTGGCGCCGGGCAAGCTCGAACTCTTGATTGAGCATCAGGTCAAGTATTTCGGCAAGTTGTTCGGGCGTGAGCTGGTGGAATAGAACGATCTCGTCCAACCTATTTAGAAATTCGGGTCGAAAGAAGCGCCGGACCTCGGCCATTACCAAGTCTGCTTCTCGCTCGCCTATGACCGGAACCAGCATGTGATAAGCACCCAGGTTACTGGTCATGATGATAACGGTCTCGCTGAAACTGGTTAAGCGTCCTTGTCCATCAGTCAGCCGTCCTTCATCCAAGACCTGTAACAAGACGTCCAGTACCCGTGGATGGGCCTTCTCCACTTCATCAAATAAGACAACTGTATAAGGTTTTTGGCGGACATAGTCGGTCAATTGTCCGCCACCTTCAAAGCCTACATATCCAGGCGGCGCGCCAATAAGCCGGTTTACACTTGCTTCTTCTTGATATTCGCTCATATCTAGAGTAATCATGGCTTCTTCCGATCCAAAGAGGAAATCGGCCAATGTTTTGGCCAATTCAGATTTGCCCACCCCACTAGGGCCGAGGAATAAAAATGAACCAATCGGCCGTTTGGGATCGCGAAGTCCAACGCGGGCCGTCTTAACCGCTCGACTCACAGCCAAAATTGCTTCTTCTTGCCCGATAATCCTCGTATGCATATGCTCGACCATATTGGCGTACCGGCTCTGTTCCTCCTGACCTAACTTGGTCACCGGTATCTTAGTCATAATGCTGGCGGCGACCATCACATCCTCGCTACTGAGCCGGCCATCAGCCTCGACATCTGGCAAACGAGCAGCGTGTTCCTGGGTGACGATGCTCACAAAGGCACATGCCCTATCGAGAAGTTGTACAGCCCCAGCCGGCAGGGCAACGGTCTTAATGTATCTTTCGGCGATATCAACGGCTGCTTCTAAGGCTTCAACCTGAACTTCAATTTCATACTCCTGTTCGAGACGCTGTTTGTGATAGGCTACCATGGCTACAGCTTCCTCTTTAGTAGCCGCAGGTACGTCCAGTCGATTTGTTCGCTGGCGTATAAGTCGATCGCGAACCAGCATTTCGTATGAACTTGGTGTTGCCGTACCAATGACAACCTGTTCCTCCCCAAGGATCGCTTTGTGAAGCTCTCGATTAACTTGTTCAGGAAATTCTGCCCGAATCCTGTCGCTAAAAAATCGTTCAATGCTAGGCACGAACAACACACCACCACTAGCCCGTCGCAAACCGGCACGCATAGCCGCCAGCGGGTTTTCTAATAAAGCAGATTCATTTATTTGGACGAAGGAGCGAAGATCTAACGATGAGTTTTCTTCGGCCAGGATTTGAGCCAGACTGTATCCTAAAGTGCGTTTTCCAGCTCCTTCCGGCCCGACAAAGATGATATGTCGTTGCTGTTTTAGTGCTAGCAGATTTAGTGACTCGCGTAAAAGTTTTTGCCTTTGGTATATCGGAACCGCCCGCCCTTCCTTTGCCTCAAGAATAAAATCAAGAATAATTGGGGTACCATCCTGGGCAACATCTCCAAGGAGAGAGATGACGGCCGCCGGCGTAATGCCAATTCTTTGTAGAACAGCATGCGTTGTCACGTTTTGTTGAGCCATAGCCGCCAAGGCATGTCCACTATTTACTTTTAANNAAGGCTGCATCTCTCCCAGGGGTATGCTGGACCATCATGGAAACACGTCGGGCAAAATCATCCCAGTCGAATCCTCGTTGATTATGTAGGCGTTTTAAAATTTGATTGGCGATGGCTTCTTTCTCTTCCAAGAAAGTATTTAATAACAATTGGGTCGTCAAAAATTTCAGATCGGACTGGCTCATTTTGCTGGCGGCCGTGGTCATGAGCTTAGCAAGTTCCGGTGTGGGGATATTGGGGTTTAAAACACTCATTAGTACCTACCATCAAAAAAGGGCAAAGAATCATTCCTTGCCCTTTATTATATAAAATTGATTACAAAACTGCCTGTGACTCTTCTAGTCCGCAGAAATATTGTATGGCAGTATATTACGCGAGCGTGGCTTGCATCTCGTGTTCTTTTACCAATTCTCGCTTTAATACCTTCCCGACTGTCGTGCGCGGCAGTTCATCTCTGAACTCGATCAAGCGCGGATATTTATATTTCGCTAGATGTTCCTTGCTCCAGTTAATTATTTCCTTCTCCGTCGTTGGATCGTCGGGTTTCTTAACGATCCAGGCTTTTACAGTTTCTCCTCGTTTCGGATCGGACACCCCAGCCACCGCCACTTCGAGGACGGCCGAATGAGTTGCCAGAATCTCTTCAACCTCACGCGGGTAGACATTGAATCCGCCTGCAATGATCATATCTTTTTTGCGATCTTCAATGTAGAAATAACCATCCTCATCCATACGGGCAATGTCACCAGT
>DOXE01000266.1 GCA_003519205.1 Chloroflexota bacterium | reverse complement strand
CGCGGAAAAATCCTTTTTGGTAGTTTCTAGCTCTGCTGTCTGCTGTTTCGATTTGGTTTCAATTTCAGTATGGGTTTCTTGCAGTTGTTCGGTTTGCTCTTTGTTTTGTTGGTCGACGGAATCGACCAGCTCCTTGCGTAATGTTGCCAACTGCTCCTGGGATGACTCGCGCAGGTTGTCAAGTCGTTCGGAAAATGTGTCCATTAGCTGCTGGCGAGTCGAATCCAACTGCCTTTCCAGGCGGTTCAAGCGTTCATCAAATACCCGTGCTTGGTTGCCATACAAGATATCTCGCAACTGTTCAAGATCGCTTATGGTCGTTTCCTGGTTGGCTGGTAAATGAGTCACCTGCTCCTCAAGTTCAACCTCTTCCTTTACGGCTGATCTCTGCCTCTTTCTTGCCATGATCGATTTCCAATTGTGAGTACAAGGGGGCGTTATTTAGTGCCCTGCTAACACGACTAGTACCTAGTATAGTACTTGGATGCTACAGCGACAAACGAGAAGGATCAGCTTGAGATTGAGAAGTCCAGGTTGCTTCCCCAGTAATTGTCCCGGCACCAAAGGGTTAAAAAAAATGGCTCGCTCCCTCGATCTAAGTGGACTAGCGAAGATTGTTTGATGGTTCAGTCTATTCTTCTGTAATCGTATATGGAAACTCGCTAGCGAGGATCCTCAATTGGGACTATAAACGCCGTTGTCAAAGAGGTGATCGTTAGCCCTTGGTTGGATCACCTTTCTCTAGGTTTAGCTGTACGGCCTGTTTCACGTAAGCAGCGAAGGTTTCCTCGTCGATGTCTTCCATCCCTTCAAGTTTGACGTGGCGCATTTTTTCGCCCGTTCCCAGCAACAGCCCTTTGGGATCGTTGATATCCACCCCGCGCCAGAAGCCGAAGTTCACCGAGTTCTTGAAGGCTTTGATATAACAGAATGGCCCGTTCACTTCGTAAACGGCTTGAGCCCATTTGACCGATTCTGTGGCTTCAGGTGCCGCGTTCGTGACAATGCCCCGAACACCAGCGGTGACATCTCTTTTCCAACCCTCCAGGCCTTCAATATATTCATCCACTGTCTTGGCAGCCATGTTTCCTCCTATAATTAGTAAGCGCGCTTAAGGACCAGAATAGTCGTGGTTCACTTACAGCGCCTATCACTCTTCAGCCCTGGCTTTTAAGCCAGCAACAAAATCCTCGAAATTCGGTGTCAAATCCGGAATCGTCCGGCCGAATACTGGCAGGAGTGGTCCACTGAATACCTCACTGGTGGTAAACTTAATGCTTCCTTCACCTTCGGGTGTTAAGGTGTGGGTCCGCTCAGATTTAAATAGGCCTAATGGCATGCCGCCGGTCAAGACCATCTTCTCGCCGGACACAAAAGTGGTCACCGTAACCGGGAAAGCCCGGTCCGGGCTGAGCTTGGTAATGAAGCTTATTTTCTCGCCGCGTGCAAAGGTGCCCTCAACACGCTCCATCCCCGGATCCCAATCTGGATAACCTTGTCCATCGGTAAGTATCTGCCAAATTTCTTCTGCAGAAGCGTTTATAGTTATCTCAGCGCTGTAAACTCTCATGTACTTTCCTCCTTATAGGAGCAACGACGTAACAGTTCGCGCCCGCCTGGGCCACGCTGTAAATCACGATCGATCTCATGGATCAATATTGGATGCGTATTCACTTGGAATCGACGAGATTTTACTATAAAATATTATAGCAGTCAATATAATTAACTGTAGTAATTTTTGAATGTGAATTTAGATGTCTAGACGTTCGTACCAACAATATTGCCCACTGGCGCACGCGCTTGATCTCGTTGGTGAACGCTGGACGCTGCTTATCATCCGTGAACTCCAGCTAGGTCCACGTCGTTTTTCCGACCTGGAGCGGGGCCTTCCAGGCTTAAGCCCGAACCTGTTATCAGAACGATTGCAGGCCCTGGAATCATGGGGCCTCATTACGCCTCAGCCGTTGCCGCCGCCAGCAAGATTGCGGGCCTATGCGCTGACTGCATCTGGTCAAGCGCTTAACACGGCGCTTGTTCTCCTGGCACAATGGGGCGCACAATTCTTGCAGATGCCGATTCCAGATGACGAATTTCTAGGAACGATTCCGGCAATGGCTTCATTGAAGATCTTGTTTCAGCCCACCTTGGCCGAAACAGAAACATTATCGGCCGAAGTACACTTGGAGCCGGACAGCTTTCGCCTGCACCTTATACCGACAGAACTGCATCTCGAGCAAGGATTCTTGCCCAAGGCCTCGCTTGTGCTACACACGGATCCGAAGCAATTGTTGGGCCTGGCGACCGGCATGTTGGCGGTAAGCGATGCCGTCGAAGACAATCTCCTGCAAATAACTCGAGGCACACAGGATGCGGCTGAAATGCTCTTCGCCCAATTCGGCCTACCCACACACAGTTAGTTATTAACCGTTTTTCAGGCGCCATTTCTTCTTTGCTTAAGCAGGACTCAGTTCAGCCTCAAGTGGTCTGCGATACCTGTGATCCAAGCCGAGTCGTTCGCGGCAATCACCGTTCAGCCGAGTGTTCAATTTGGTTTCTACCAAGCTGAATCAAATTTAAGGTGGAGGAGATTTAATAGGACGCAAGGCCTTTTCAACGGGGATCAAATCTGAAAAAGGAAAAGACCAGGCGCTGGCTCCCACCTTAAGATTATCTCTTATCCCCGGGAGCCGCCTAAGCCGGCCGTGTAATAGGTGACAAAAGAACCCTTGCCAGTGCCATCGCTCATGATTAAGTCCGTGAAGTTTTTCAGCGCCTTCCTGAAAGAATGAGCTAATGCCCATGAACGGGCCAGTCGGCTGGACTTGGCCATGTGTTCCTGCTCTGATTGGTTTAAAAGTCTCTGTTGTAGACTTTCGCTTATTTGATCGTCCTTATTGAAGTTAAACATTTTTTCTCTCCAGTCCCTATGCTTAAGTTTCTTTATCAATTCCTTATGCTTGTATCTTATTGCGCCTCGATGATTCTTTCCGACCATTAGAAAACATCTTGGATGGCATATATCCTACAGTTACCTTGTAAAATAATTAACTCGACACTTAACGCGCTGGCCTACAATGTAGGCCTACACTGTAGGTCAATCGTATAGGGCATAGGCTATTTGCGGGTTGACAACAACCGGCCTGGCGCGCATCATCAAGGTGGAGATGGTTTGCCGTGAAAGCTCTTTTGTTTATTCGGTTGGTGATCATGATGGGCTTGGTACTGTTGATCCTGGTTGCCTGCACCTCGCTCCCAAGTGACGAAACGCCGGCAACGGCCGGTTTTGCGCCTACCGTTAGCAATTCAACGCCAACCGTCCGGCAAACTCTGACCCCAGGCATGGAACCTGTCGCATCGCCGACCTGGCAGAGCACCGGCACAGCAACGGTCGAGATTCAAGGTCCTACGGAACAGGGATCTATCATGATAACACCATCGACTGCCCTGGATGGGGCATGGATTGCCTTATCGCCTCAACAACTTGTCACCATTCAATGGCTTGGTGGACCCATATTCCAGATAGCCCGGGTTGAATTTTATCTGGCGCCAACCGGGACCGGGACCTATGACGCGCGCCAGTTGCTAGGCACCGACACTTTGCCGGCCGATGGTGCTTCCATAAGCTGGCAAGTCATCCCGGGCGGGTTCACCGGCCATCTGTGGGCCGAGGGATACAATGGCCAAAACAATCTCGTCGCCTTCAGCCCCACGTTTCAAGTGGTCGCCGACGCTTCTGCTGCGCCGACAGCCCGAGCGGGATCTGTCCTAACGCCCAACCAAACCGGGCAAGTGATCACTGCGCAGAACGCTCACAGGCTCACCGTGCTGGACGCCCTGCCCCTGCCGGCAGATATCACCTGGATCGCCTGGTCCGGCGACAACAGGACGCTGGCGGCCGCCACCACCAACGGAGTGGCTCTTTTTGACACTGTCTCTCGAGAGCAAACCGGCGTTCTCCTCCTGGGCGTCCCCATCCGCCGGCTGCTCTTCTCGCCTGACGGCCGGTACCTCCTGCTATTTCCGGCTGATTTCCTTAACTCGCCAATCCTGTGGGATATGCCGGCCAATACGGAAGCGGATTTATTCTCCGGTAAGTGGTCGGGAGCGACGGCTGCGGCTTTTTCGACCGACGGAGGCCAGCTCGTCACCGGCACCCAGGAAGGCACAATCAGCCTGTGGGATCTGGCAACTGGCGCACTCGATAGCGTTATTGACGTAGCCAACCTTGGGGCGGATGCCAGCGCCGGACAGCCGAGTGTAAATTATTTGACGTACTTTCCTGACGGCCGGACGATCGTTGCCGAGACATCAAGTGGGTGGACCGAGTGGTTGTTGTTGGATTCATTTGACGGCCATCTGATCGGCAAGATGAGCCCTCAAGGACATATCGCCGGACCGATAGCCAGCCCATTGTTTGCTCCCATCGACTGGCAACACGTTTACTGGCTGTCGCGGGCATCTATCATCAAGGTCGACTTGGCGACCGGGCAGGAGGCAGGCGCTTACCAGCACGCCGACTTCGTGCTAGGGACGGCCTTCAGCCCGGGTGGACTGCTGCTGGCGACGATAGCTTCCCAAATCGTCGATAATGAGATGGTGCCCGTGATCACCCTCTGGGATCTATCTCAAGGTCAGCCAGCCCGCATGCTAGCCAATTTGGTGAACATGCCTACGGCCGTTGCCTTCTCCCCAGATGGAACGAGACTGGCTTACGCCACCAACGGCGAAGGGATCACGATCCTGGGCATAAACGATACGCCTTAAGCCGATCGCCCCCTGACGAGATTCAGCGCGACCGGCTGGCCTAGCACGCCAGCGACAAGCGTTTTGAGCATAGAAGTCTTCACACCTTGCCTTCTCCTCATTGATTCCTACCTCGCGAAGAAGTCCATGACATCGTGTGCAACGAGGACAGGGCGCTCCTCGGGCACAAAGTGGCCCGTGTTCTTGTAGATCTTTAGGGTTGAGCCCTGGATGGCTTGGTGAGTGCGTTCAGCAACGGATGTGGCGAAAAAGGGATCNNTTGAACTTTTCCCAGGTTGCCTCTGTTTTCTCCTTAGTAGCTACCAGATACATCATCCGCAATCCAATTCGACTACCCACCATTGCCTTGAAAAAAGGGGTGCTGAGAAAAGGAACGTTCGCTACTCGTAGTGGTGGGGGGATATAGGTGTCAGTGAACATGTTAGTTGCTGAAAGCAATAATCCCTTGATTGCTAAATCAGGGAACAGACGCATGAGGGTAATCGCTACTGGACCGCCAAAGTCGTGACCACCAAGGAAAAAACTTGTCATTCCAAGATCGTTGAGAAACCTGTTTAAAACCGTAGCCTGGGTCTCCATGTAGAAGTCATCTTTTGCCATGCTCGATTGCCCGAACCCTAGAAGATCTGGGATGATCACTTGGTAGTGATTCGCGAGATGTTTACCCACTTCTTCCCAAGCAAATGCTGACCCAGGAATGCCGTG
>DOXE01000244.1 GCA_003519205.1 Chloroflexota bacterium | reverse complement strand
AAGCTTGATCTGCTGCTCCGGTAACAGGTAAATCGTAGCGGCTTCAAACATTCCTTGATTCGGGTCAGACATTGTTCCACCTCCTCTCGGGGCATTGCTCAGCAAAGCTGGGCTAGTTTATAATCTCACTGGCGGGCTTGAGCTTGTGGGTTCCAGCCCGCCGTCAAATTACACCCGTTGAAAAATGGCTTCTTTTTCCTCCTCAGTTAGCTTATTGTTAGCTCTCACTCCGACAATTTCCAAAGTATCTAGATTGATAATCCGCCCACACTGAGCACAGACATAGCAGTTAGTAGTCCACTGCTCAAGAGTAGGTTCCACCTCTTCACCTTCGCCATTGCAGGGGTAAAACCCCTCGCTTAGGGGTTCATTTCCACATAGACATATCCAGTCATCTGGGCTTGTTTCTTTGATAAAAGTTGGATATTTCAGATTGTCTCACCTCCTTCCCCAAAAGGAACTTTATAATAATGCCACTAAGATCATAAAGTGTTTTAATGGTATGATTGCATTGTCTCATATCCATCGGTGATGTCAAGAGGCAAAGATTTACCCCTTCGGCCTGGGATTTATTGCTTTATTTGAGAAGCTAGATGAGCATTTGGCCGTGTCGTCCTGGGTTTCCTCGGTTTGAGAATAGATCCCACCAGTTTCCAGACCAGCAGATAAATCAAGTCAAAGGGATGAGAGCCAAACTTCGACTTACGGGGGCGGGTACGGCGGGGAGTATATGTTTTTTTGGGTTTGATAATCTTGACTTTGAACAGGTCAAAGGCTATTAACATACTGATCTCCTTTCTTGAGATTTGTTATAATCTCACTGGCGGGCTCGAGCTAACGACTTCCAGCCCGCCGTTAAATTACAACGCTTCTTTCAGGCAATGAAACGATCAAAGATCTTTTCAATGACAGCATCCAGAGAAATAGCCTGACCAGTGCAGGTACGTCCCCAGATATAGCCGTAGTTACTATCAAGCACTGGCTCGCCTGCCTCCTTAAGGCGTTCATAGAGCCAAGGGCTTACAAACCACCACTCATAAATCTCCTGCCGGTCTTCTCCAGATTCCTGCATCGCTTCAAGAGAACTATAGCCATAATCTTTGGCGGTGGCCTCATCGGTAATGTAGAGATTCTCGATATTGTCGAGTTCGACACCTCCAAAATCTTTGTCGCTATACATCGCGGCTTCAAGCAGGTCTTCAACTAAGTGAGAGGCCAGCATAATGACTTCACGCTGAACAAAGGTATCAAGGTGTCGTTGTTTGTCACCGTCCATATAGTTGTATAAGCAAGTTGGTGACGCAAGTATTTTGCTGACCACTCGCTTAAAGAAATTAAGTTTATAATGTAAAGCCATTATGAATTTAAAGATGTTAAAAATTAAAATGGCATGTGTATGTTCTCATGTTTATCTCAAGAGTCAAGGGGCAAAAATTTAGTCTCAGTAGATCCAAATTTGGGGTANNAAATTGACCGATGAAGATACGCGGAAAGAAGCCATCGAAAGATTAGGTACCTATTTTCCCCTCCAAATTGGCGGATATGATTGCACGGCTGAAACCGTGTATGATGTCTTGGTCAAAGCGGCCGTAACCGGACAAACCATCGAAACCGTGTGTAATAACCTGGCTGAAATGGTTGATGGTGAGACAATTCGGGGTTATCTGAATGAACAAGTCAGAGCAGATGATTTGCATAGCTTGGAACAACAGGTCAATCAAGCCTTGGTCGCCGGTTTGCCCCGCCGGGTCAGGAAAACGAAGTTAGAGATAGCCATTGATCTGCACGATGAGCCATTTTACGGACACAGTGCTGAGTTGTTGGCTCTAACCTGTGGCGGAAAAGCCCACCAGGGCACGACCCGTTTTTTTCGAATGGCCACGGCCTATGTTATTTTTAAGGATATGCGGCTAACCTTGGGTTTACTTTTTGTCCGCTCCGAAGACGAAATATCCGAAATAGTGGCCGCATTGTTACGTCGTTTGCGCATTTTGGGCCTAAAAGTACGCCGTTTGTACCTGGATAAAGGATTTTGTGCCATTCCTGTGCTGCACTATATTGCCCAAAGTGGCTGGTCAGCTATCATCGCCTGCCCCATTCGAGGCAAAAAAGGTGGCACTCGTGGGCTGTGTCAGGGTCACAAAAGTTATCGGACCCAGCATACCTTTAAGAGCCAACAAAACGGTTCTTTCACCGCTCCGGTCGCGGTCGTACGGACCTACACCTCGCACAAACGCAGTAAACGAAAAAAACGACGGGCCACCTGGTTAGTCTTTGTCGTCCTGAATTGTACATTTAATCCCAAAAGTGTGCGTCAACTCTATCGCAACCGCTTTGGGATTGAAACCAGTTACCGCTGTATGCGCCAAGTCCGGGCCTGGACCACCTCTCGCAATGGCGCCTTACGTTTCTTACTGATGAGTTTAGGATTTATTTTGGTCAATTTATGGGTTGAATTGCGTCATCGTTTCTGTCAACTCAAGCAACGCGGACGACGTAAAATTGACCCCAAACGCTTTGAACTTCAGCGCTTGGTTAGTTTTCTCACCCAGGCTATCGACAAAATCTATGGGCTTGTTTCCTTTATCTTTGCTGAGGTTGACCCCCTTGGAATATGAAATTTGGATCTACTGAGACTGTAAATTTTCAGATTGAGCGTCACCAGATTCGACAGATTGCCCAACTCAGGTGGAATGCTCCCACTCAACTGGTTGGAA
>DOXE01000406.1 GCA_003519205.1 Chloroflexota bacterium | reverse complement strand
CGGTGCAGAAGAAGGCCTACAACACCCCCAAAGAGGGTTATGAGCAAGGCTGCCCAACTCCCTAGTGATTCGAGCCAGGTGGTCCCCGGCAGACCGAGCATAAAGTAATTGTAGGCGATGAGAGCGCCTAATATGCCCCATAGAATGCAGCGTACGATTACCGGTAAATTGTTATGCTCTGTTCGACTGATGGCATAACCTGCTCCACCTGTAGCTAAAAGCCCCAATCCAAATCCTAATAGCATTTGAACTTCTCCGAAAACGGTTGTGTCCTCTTTTTCAGGGTTTAAGGTCTCGGGTTCTAACGTTGCGGTCGGCCGTGGCGTCAATGTTGAAGTGGGTTGGGGTGAAGGAGTTGTAGTTGTAGTTGGGGATGGCGTTAATGTGGTAGTGGGTATCTGAGTAGGTGCAGGAGTAGGTGTATTGACGCTAACGACGGCGTTTTCGCCGATGACGATGTCGATTTCCTGAGAAGCACGAGCCTCGCCGGTCGTTGCCGTAATTCGAAAGTTGCCGCTTCTTGCTTCGAGCAAATAGTCGAGATTGGCGATTCCGTTCAAAGTCGGTTGCTCGCCGATTACGTTGACAAATCCTTGGATGCGGTCCTGTTGGATGAATTGCACGGGTGTGCCATCTGGAACTGGGTTACCGTTTCGATCGACGATTACTCCAGTCTGTAAACGAAGTGTAGCACCGGGCCGTACTTCTAAAGGTGCCTGGCTAGGGGGGGATTTTGGCACCCCATCGTCTACGATAAATAATTCGATCACCTGCTCAGGATCTGGCTTTGTAACCTCGAACAAGTCATAGCGTATACCTTCAATGTTTACCGGCGAACGACCACTAAGAGGTGATTCTTGAAATAAGGCCCGTACTGCAGCATCAACGAAAGGATCGATCTTGCTGTAAAGGCCATAGTAGGTTGACAAACTGCTGATCTCTGTTGTATCGAGAAAATATGGGGCGTTAAAGGCCAGGACTACGATGTTGGCGTTGCGGACGATATCCGGCCGTTCCTTCAGAAAAATGTTTATAGCATCAGAGTCGGGCACATTCGCATCTGGCCGAAGCATAGCAAAAATTATCCAATTAGCAGTTTCAAGAGCCGCTGGAACAAAAATTGAAGGTGATATAGTCGGTGTGGGTTCCACTGTCTGGAGTCCTTCTGGCGTTGGCGTAGCAATAAATGATCCAGCCGATGGGGTGAGTTCAGAAAATGGCGTCGGCGAGGGAAATGCCTCAGGTCTAGCAAGCAAAAAGTCGTTAAGATGCTTAAAAGAGAAGCTGCTTATCTGATCTGGCTGAACCTGAGCACTGGCCTGCGGGCCGTAAAGGGCTAACATCCGACTTTCCAATGCTTGCACATCCAACCAAGGCTCTTCTTCACAGGCACTGCACTGTCTTGATTCACGAAGGTCGGTGAAAATGACAATGCGTTCATTGACACCAATTGGCAATTGGTCGTCGAGGTCAGCCTGGCTAGGGGCAATTAGAGTAATGGCATCTTGTGCCAGATCGAAAACCGACGATTGCCCCTGGTTTATTACCTCAGGTACCTTTAGTGGGTCAACAAAAACGTTTTCTGGTTCAAAGTTACCATCATAGAGCTTTAATTTTTGTTGGATGATTGTGAGGGCCGCTTCGTCAATTCGTTGTTGAAAGGTCTGATCGGTTTCGTATTTCTCTTGAAACCAGATGATCGTGTCCTTCATGTTGGCCAGTTGCGAATTGTAATTCCTTCCTGCAAGCGCGAATTGAGAGAGATACAACAAGTCGTTACCCGCCAGGAGTGCATCTTTTGCTACTTGACGGTGGGGAAATTCTTGGCCAGTGCCATCAAAAAATCGCTGAACCGCGCGAACTCCCAACTCGTCAGATACGATAAGTCCGCCGTTCTGCCGCCATTCAGCAAATTGAGGTAGTTCTAACAAGGTTGTTAAGGCTTGGGGATCGAAACTTACCGGGGCGGTTGTTGCTCGAATGTTTCCTTGAAATCCCTGATATCGAACATGTGCCGTTAGCAGACCGTCGACGGTGGATAAGGGATCAATGGCATCGCCGGTAACGCTGAAAAACGGGGCTAGCTCAATCTGTTTAAGCTGCTCAAGGGATTTTCGGACCGTACCTACTTCTTCGTTGATCGGTCGATCACTACTGCCATAACCTGGAAAATGTTTGGCGATTACCGCGACCCGGCCTTCGCTGCCCTCGTGAATTCCGACCGTATACGATTGTCCCATGATACCAACCCAAAAAGGATCGCCGCCAAAAGAGCGAGTTCCCAGGTCACTAGGACTAAAAGGTTGGGGTGATTCCAGCACATCCAATGAGGGTCCTAGCAACAAGTTTACGCCTAGAGACGATAGCTCCTTGCCAGCAATCTCACCAATCGTCTTGCTCTGTTCTGGTTGCCAGGTTGCGCCGATGGCCATGGGATTGGGCAATTCTGTTAGTCCATGGAGGATTTGTGTGTAAGGTGGGCCATCTCCTTCATGCACGGTTGCGATGAATAATGGCACCGGGTTCCCGGAAGATTCTATAGCTGGTGTCGGGCTTGGTATAATTTGATCGCCACTTTCCGTTTCTTCAATCCCTTCCTCCTCCAATAATGGACCATTCAAAGAAAGAAACTGTAGATCGTTTATAAACTCAGCCAGTTGAACCGGGGCATTATTGGAACCACCGATGTTGTCGTTTTTGCTTAGTATCGATATACCACCTATGTTGTAATTGAGGATGAGATCGGCAATATCACTGTCGTTGGTGACCGTATCACCGATAAAGGTGACCAGGAATAACTGGCCAACCCGCTCTTCTGGCGTCATTTGAGCCAGCAACGAACGAGCTTCATTCAGATAATCCTGCTCATCTTGGGCGATTGCATCTTTGCTCGAATTTATAAGCAATAATCCAAACAAAAGAAGTGTAAGCAAAAAGGCTCGATATAATCTGTTCATCACAACTTCACTGTCATACCAGCCGGTTAGTTGTATTTCGCCGATCGCTATCTGTGTGGACCATTAAAACAATGAGCTCCCAAAATCGGCCAGACTTGGTTCGCGTATTTAGGTGAAGTATACTGACTGGCCTTTACCAGGACAAGCAAGATTTGGGACTTAATGTTGCCGAGACCAATCTGGTAAACAAGGTGCAGAATTAATCATGTCGAGAAGAAAGAGCGAGATTATTACCGTAATTATGATCGTTGCTTTGGCACTGGTCTCATTTGCCGGGGGGTTTCTCTTAAATGACCTAATAGACAGGCGAACGGGACAGTTAACAGCCGATATTGCTGCCGAGGATTTCGGTGTTTTCTGGGAAGCTTGGAGTAAAATCGAGGAGAGCTATATCGGTGGTATTCCGACAACAAGACAATTGACCTATGGTGCTGTTAGAGGGGCAATAGACGTACTTGGCGATCCCTATACCATCTTCATCGAACCGGTAGCAAGAGAACAGGAAAGAGAATCCCTTAGGGGTAACTTTGGGGGAGTCGGCGCAGTATTAGAGTTAAATGAAAACGGGGAGATTATCCTCTTACCTATTGAAGGAAACCCTGCTGAATTAGCCGGTATACTTGAAGGTGATATCTTGATCGCTGTTGATGGACAACAGATTGATCAAGGGATGTCAATCGAAGAAGTTGCCGATCTCGTCCGAGGTGAAGAAGGCACGAAGGTAACGTTAACCGTTCTCCATCCAAATGCGATTGAACCGGAAGAAGTTACGATCGTCCGGGCCGCGATCCTTCTACCTTCCGTTACTTTTGAAATATTAGAAGATGATCCAACGGTGGGTTACATCCGACTAAGTCGCTTTAGTGGTGAAAGCAGTGCTGAGATGCTGGAAGCATTGGAAGAATTGCAGGCGCTCGGAGTAGAAAAGTTGATCCTCGATCTGCGCCAAAATGGGGGTGGCTTACTTGACGCAGCCGTAGAAGTGAGCGATCAGTTTTTAAACGAAGGGCCTGTTGTCTATCAGATTAGTAAAGGTGAAAAGGAAAAGATCTTTGAAGCATCCAAAAACACTCCGGCGAGTGATATCCCNNGGGCGAGACGAAATAATGGAAGAAGCGTTGGCCTATCTGAATAGTCTGGTGGCAAAATGAGTTAATGATGACCGATAAATCAAAAAAATTCTTCATCGGCGTTGTGGTGGCTATTGTTGCAGTTTTGTTTTTGGGTCTTGTTGCTGCTGGTTCCTATTGGGTGGGGCGAAAATCGATGCAACCAGTAGAACTGACCGATCAAATATCAGAAGTTATTGCCGAACAACAAATCGGTAATGCCGCTCAAGAAAAGTTGCCATCATTGGGATCTGGCGAGGATGCTCAAGAAGAGGATGAGACTACTGGCGAACCTGGACAGATTGAGCCCGTGACGCCGACAGCCCATCCTACAAAAGAGGGTCAAAGTTCCCAAGAATCATTACCAAGGGGTGAATTGGATCTGGATCAAGAAGATCTCGACCTGATGATTGAGGTTTGGGATATTGTAAACCAGGAATTTGATGGAAAATTACCAAGTGATGAGGAAGTAACCTATGAAGCCATCATTGGATCATTGGAACTATTAAATGATCAATTCACCCGTTTCGTGCCACCTGAGATAGCAGAAAGGGCCCGAGAACAATTAGAAGGCAGTTTTGAAGGTATCGGGGCTTTCGTCGATATAACTGATGATGGCTATTTACTTATCGTTAGACCTATCCAGGGACAACCGGCCGATCTGGCCGGACTTGAAAGTGGGGATATCGTCACCCATGTCGACGGTGAGTCAGTCATAGGTAAAACACTTGAGGCTATCATTGCTGAAGTGAAAGGGCCAGAAGGCACGGAAGTAACACTGACGATAAAACGAGAGGCAGAGCCCGAGGTTTTTGACGTCACGATCGTCCGCGATCGAATTGAAATACCTATCGTAGAATCCCAATCACTAGAAAATGATATCGCCTATGTCCGGCTTACGAGCTTTAGCGGGAACGCGTCAGATCAATTAGCCGATGCCTTAACCTCTTTGCTAGAAGAAGAACCACGCGCATTAATTCTTGATCTGCGAGACAATCCAGGTGGCTTCCTAAGCCAATCAGTAGAGGTGGCGGATNNGTATTCGAATCAGATGATGGCGATGTGGCTGAACGAATACCGTTAGTGGTTCTTGTTAATTCCGGAAGTGCCAGCGCCTCCGAAATTGTAGCCGGTGCAGTAAAAGATAGAGAACGCGGAACGTTAATTGGCGAGACCACGTTTGGCAAGGGGTCCGTTCAACAAACCCATACCTTGTCGGATGGCTCTGAGCTTAGAGTGACGATTGCCCGTTGGTATACACCAGACGATAATTCCATCGACGATCAGGGAATAGCTCCTGATATCAATGTCCTAACTCCAGATGAGTTTGGCGGAGATACCGATACGCAATTACAGAGAGCGATCGAATATATCCTGTCTCTTCAATAACTCGGAGGCCACTGAAAGCGAGAGAGAATATGCGCCAGAAAGGTATCAAAATAGTAGCTCGAAATAGGCGTGCTACCCATGACTATGAGCTCCTAGAACGGTTTGAGGCTGGTATTGTTCTCACTGGGACAGAAATCAAATCCATTCGGGCAAACAGGGTCAACTTGCAGAGAGGTTTCGTCCAAGGGAGAGGTGGTGAATTATGGCTGGTCGACGTGCATATCGCGCCATATGAATTCGCTGGGTACTCAAAACATGATCCCGATCGACCTCGAAAACTTCTCTTACACCTGCGGGAGATAAATAAGAT
>DOXE01000193.1 GCA_003519205.1 Chloroflexota bacterium | reverse complement strand
ATGATCTAGTAGTTTCGGGATTATTAGAAGAGGCTGATCTTTTTCGCAATTATCTAAGGTACAAAGGATATGATTCTCAATTGGTCGCTGGAAAATTCGAGATAAGCCCTACACTCACTATCCCCCAATTGGCGACATCGCTTTTGAGAGCACAACCCCAGGATATCGAGTTGGTATTTTTACCAGGTTGGCGTAAAGAGGAAATGGCTGAATATCTTAGGGTAATTCAACCAGCTAACATTGAAGCCGATGAATTTGAAGCAATAGTCGACGGCCGGAACGACCTAGATTTGAGCGAGTATGACTTCCTGACTTCGTTGCCATATAACGCCACTCTCGAAGGTTTTCTCTTTCCAGATACTTATCAGATACCCACAGACACAAATGCACCGCAATTGGTCTCCATGATGTTGGACAATTTCGACAGTAGGGTAACGCCCGCTATGCGCCAGGCATTTGGGATTCAAGGATTGTCAGTTTACGAAGCTGTTATCCTGGCTTCGATCGTCCAACGAGAAGCCGTAGTAGCCGACGAGCGGCCGCTCATGGTTGGCGTATTTCTTAACAGAATGAATGCAGGCATGCCTTTGCAAGCCGATCCAACCGTGCAATATGCGCTAGGTTATCAGGCAGATGTTGGGACGTGGTGGAAATCCCCTTTGAGCACAGAGGATCTAAAAATTGACACACCTTATAATACTTATTTATACCCGGGGTTACCACCTGGACCGATTGCCAACCCTGGACTGTCGGCATTGGAAGCAGTATCTGCACCGGAAATGAGTGATTTCCTGTTTTTTGTGGCAGATTGCACGTCTGATATCCCAGGCTCACACGTTTTCAGCACGACATTTGAGGAACATCTTTCACATGTTAACCGTTGTCGCTAGACTTTTGTCTCGGCGACGTTGGTTTCGAACCTCGCTTTGGCTATTCATCACAATATTCTTTTGGTTCTTTACCAGTGGCTGTAATAGTGTGTCTCCGGAAGTTAAGATCGGGCTTGTCGGGCCATTTGAAGGCCGGCATCGTGATGTTGGATATGATGTGATTTATAGTGCCCGACTAGCGATAAGAGAGGTAAACAACTCCGGAGGTATCGGCCAGTACCGTGTTTCATTAGTCGCTTTTGACGATTTTGGTAATCCTGAGATGGCGCCTCAAGTGGCTGCGGCATTAGTGGCTGATGATGATATCGTTGCTGTCTTGGGTCATTGGTTGCCGGAAACAACGAATTCAGCCGCCCCAGTATATGAACGAGGGAATGTGCCATTTGTGGCAACCGACAACAATGAATTCGAGATAGCCGATCCGTCAATTCTTCCGGTTGAGTTCCAACAAAGATATGCTAGCATCACGCCCTTTGACGAGGTTGTTGGGCCGCATGCCGGTGGCGCTTATGACGCAATGAACGCAATCATTGAGGCAATTAGATTAGCTGAAGATTCGGAAGACGAGGTAAACAGGGATTCAGTCGGCCGTGCACTGAAAGGCTTGAGTTACGACGGGATGACTGGGGTATTTGATTTTAGGGAGCAATAGATTTGGCGATAAACACATAGCTAATGTCTTTTATTTATGTGGAGGGAAGAAGGTGATTGGGAAGCGAGTTATGGGTGTTTTATTCATTTTGATTGCTGTGACGGGTTTAATTATCAGTATTGGAGGGGTGATTGTCAGCCGTCAGGCCATAATGGAAATTGGATCAAGCTTTGAAAATACTCTCGACCTCACGGCCGATTCCCTNNGCCGGAGCAATTGATGATACGCTGAGATTGTTAGACTCCTTCGATTTTGAGAGAGAGATATTCGGAATTCCGATTCGGTTTGACCTGGGTATCAATTACAATCCTGAAAATGCTCTCGACGATACGGTTCTCGAGCTAGGAACCAGTCTTGATGGCGTGCCGGAAAGCTTACGATCATTAGATGTGAATCTGGGTGTAGCGAGCGAGAATTTATCTGTTGTTGGTCAAAACCTCGAGGTTATTGCTGGGGAATTGGACCAATTGAACAATACGGTGAAGGAGATTGAACCCCTTATTGACGAATATCTTCGTCTTACAACCGAAACAAGCGACTTGATCCGATTAATGCGTTCCCAGCTTGAAAGACAACTCCAGACAATCCAACTGGCAGTAACGGCACTCTTCATCTGGATAGGTTTGAATCAACTGGTCCCATTCTATCTGGCTTGGACATTGCTTACAGATCAGGATGGAAGGGCAATCGACGAGCCAACATTTGAACAAGAGGGCAACCAAGATATTGATAAAATGGAGGACAGCCTGGCCATAGGAGAGGTGACTCCAGAGAATCAACCAGATGATGAAATACAGGGGGAAAATGGTTAGGATTCTCTTTTATTGTTCTTGTTTGGTTGTTCTGGGAGCGTGTGCTGACGGTTATGAGGACAATCCTCAGAAGATACTCTCGCCGGTTCATACGCAAGAACCTACACCGACTTTAATACCGGGATTGCCGACGAATACCCCGCAATCGGATCTGGCCGTATCTAATCCAGATAAAGAATTTCAAGCGACGCTACCCACACCCGGACCGACGCCGACAGCTCCCCCNNGACGGCGACAGTTCCCCCGCCACCAACTGCAACTCCAGAACCTTTTCAGAGGTTGGTTCTGGGTTACGATCATCTAAATAATGAGGATTTCGATTCTGCCATCGAACAATTTGAAGCAGGTTTGCAATCAACGGACCTGGATTCTTCGCAGCGCCAAGAAGCATTACTAGGATTGGCTCAAGCTCAACTGGGTCTAGGAGAAAATTCTAGCGCAGCCAGCGTCTTGTCAGAGTTCTTAGCTGAGGATGCTGCGGCCGAGGAATCTGTCGAAATAAACAAAACTGCGCCCGAATCACCTGGAGATGATAAGGTCGATGCCTATTTTTTCCTAGGGCAATCCTATGTAGCGGAGGATGATTGCCAGGCCGCAATCGGATCTTTTACATCTTACCTGGAAGCGAATCCAGATATGGCTGCCTACGTTCAACCAAAGATCGCAGCCTGTCAACTCATGTTAGGTGACCGGACGGTGGCAGTGAAAGCATTTGAAGCTGCCGTGGAGGGTGGCGCCGACCGCTTAACCGAAGTTTCATTGCGATTTCAATTAGCCAGGTTGTATGAAGAAGAAGGGGAGTATCTTGCTGCGATAGAACAGTATGAGCAGATACTAGGTGTTGCCAGAACCGAGAATACGAGGGGACAAGCAACATACTTAGCTGGAGTGGCCAGTTTATTGACAGGAGATGAAGAAGCAGCACATGCACGGTACCTGGAAGCGGTCCAAAATTATCCACAAGCCGATGAAAGCTATCTGGCCTTGCAAGCTCTTGTAGATGCGGGTATCCCTGTTGACGACTACCAAAGAGGTTTAGTTGACTATTATGCACAGGCATATGAACCTGCTGTCGCTGCTTTTCAACGCTATCTTGATGCCAATCCAGACCATCGAGAAGATGCTCACCTATTTCTTGCCTGGGCTTTTGAAGGATTGGGCAATGTCGAAGAGGCATTAGCCCATATTGATGCCTATATTGATGCTGCTGCGCCAGCCTTAACAACCGAAGAGGATGATCCACAAGTCACGCCAGCACCCGAGACGTCTCTAAATCAGCAGGAGGATGAGGCAGAGGAGGCAAGAGGGTGGATGGAGAAAGCAAAGCTTCAATCACGCGTAGGGCTGTCAGCTGAAGCGATTCAGAGTTATCTGACTTACCTTGACTTATATCCGAATGATGAAGATGCGCCGTTGGCAGCCTGGTGGGCAGCATCGTTAGCTGAAAGCCTCGGAGAGACGGAGGTTGCCATCGACCTATACCAAAATCTAGCCGAATCATACCCTTTTCATCAAGATGCGCCGGAAGCACTCTATCGGGCAGGCAGCCTTCATTGGTTGTCGGGGAATGATGAAGATGCCATTTTATTGTGGCAACAGGCGGCCGACGCTTATCCCGACCGGCGATATGGTGCAGCCTCTCTTCTCTGGCTTCTCAAAGTATTACCAGAAGATGAAAAAGAGCCTTTTTTGGATCAGGCGGCTGCCACGCTGTTTGAGGATTATTTTGCGTTACGGGTCCGCCATATTGCCAGCGATACGTTGCCATTTCAACCCCCGGGAGAGCTCAATTTAGGTATGGGACTCAGCGATCAGAGGGCGGCTGAGGAATGGCTACGGAACCTGCAAAATCTGGACAAAGACGAGGATCTGTCTTTGATATCATCCGATCTGGCCAACGATGATCGATTAATCCGGGGTCAAAAGCTCTGGCGGTTAGGATTACGGGAGGAAGCCAAAGGCGAGCTTGAGAGTCTCCGACTTGAATACTCCGAGGATCCTGTTAAGAGTTACCAACTAGCCCTCCTTTTCCGTGATTTAGGGTTGTATCGTTCGTCGATTCTGGCAGCTACATCGGTTATGCGTCAGGTAGGGGTAGACGTTTTCGGTGCGCCTCGTTTTATTGGAGCACTGGCTTATCCAATCTATTACGCCGATCTTGTCTTGCAGGAAGCTGACGCTTATGGAATTGATCCCTCGCTCTTGTTTTCACTCATCCGGCAAGAGAGCCTCTTCGAAAGTTTTGCTCGATCACCGGCTGCTGCCCAAGGTTTAAGCCAAGTGATTCCGGATACTGGTGCTTATATCGCCCAACGCTTGGCATGGCCAGACTATGTTAACGAAGATCTCTATAAACCATATGTTGGCATTGCCTTTGGGGCGTATTACCTTGACCAACAATTGGATGCATTTGATGGTGATGTTGCTGCAGCTCTTTCTGCGTATAATGCAGGACCGGGTAACGCCGCTCGATGGTTTGGTGAGGTTGCTGACGACATCGATTTATACGTCGAAACGGTAGACTTTTCAGAGACAAAGCAGTACATCGAGAGGATTTACACAGGCCAAGCCATCTACCGTTATCTTTATGGGGAATGATTTCTACGATTTGAGAATGTCGCAAAAATTCGATTGGCAATCTGAAGACGAAGATAGATGGGACGACCTCATGCCGAGTGAAGTCGAACAACTTAAATCATCGGGTAAAAAAAGATGGTTACTGGCTTTTTTCGTCGTGCTATTTTTTCTATCCGGTGCTGTCGTGGCCTTTCGTCAGATCAAAGATTATACGTCGGATGCAGAAAAGATTGCCGAAAACGATGTCCTGTCGAGTAACAATTTGGTTCAGGCAGCAGCCAATGATGCCGATGGGGAGTTATTGGCAACCGTCCTGTCTGGGAGAGACCCTGACTGGACGCGCACACAACTATCATTGGTCAACGGAGGGCTATTCTACGAAAGAGAACCATTTGGCTTGAATTGGCAACCTCAGGCATCGCCAATCGAGGTAAATGTGACAGTATCTCCGGATTTCCGTGGTGCAGAAGTGACCGCAAGACACGAGTATAGCTTGGTCGACGAAGAACCGTCGCAATTCATTACTTTAGATCATTCTGTAGTATACAGGCGGAGTGAAGACCGATGGTTGATGTCGCCACCATTTGGCGAGTATTGGGGTGAGTTGATCACGGTAAATGGCCGTTTCCTCTCTTTGACTTTCCCGTCTCGTGATGAAGCCATCGGCCGGCGATTAGCGGCCGATTTAGAGGGTTTGCTTTCGGCCGCCTGCAGCACAATAGAAGGTCTTGAATGTAATTCAGCAACACATTTATTCGTTAAATTGGACACGGATCCTCAATCCATGATCGACGTGGCTGAGGTAGATGCGCGGTTTAGGGTCACCCAAGATCTTCTCTTGCCAACCCCAACTCTTGTTGGAATCCCAACCGACGAGGGCGCTTACCGGGCAATTTATCGGGGTTACGCCGAAAAAGTCCTAAGCACATTTCTCGGACAAGTTGCCGGTTGGCATTGCTGCGATCACCTACTCTTTTACCAGGCTTTGTTAGATATGCAGTTGGCAAAACTTGGCCTTAGCCCGTGGCCACTCGATGAGAGCCATTATCAACAGTTACTGGATGGTGAAAGCGAGCTATCCACCTATTTGTGGGCTAGCGAGGCTAGTGCTTCAGAGCTTTTAGCATGGCCGGATGCCTGGCAAGCATATGTGCTAGTTGAATATATTGTGGCCGAATGGGCTGAAGTTCCACCAATAGAAATGCAACGACGTTTGTCCAGTTTTTCCTACTTTCCCGAATGGCTGCAAAGTGTATCAAGAGAAGGAGTAGAGATGTCTTTTGCCGAGGGCTGGCGCCAATTTTTGGAACATCGGGTGAACGAAACCCAGTATATGGCAAGTCATACCAGGTAAGAGTAGAAACTGTTACAGGTCGGATGATGTCGGAGCGGTTTGATTGGCAAACAGAGGTAGAAGAGTGGATGGGTGACTCTTTGGGGGGCACCAACATAATCACCGTAACCCGCGTCGCTGGTTGATCATTCCTTTGATTCTTCTGGGCATAATTTCGGCCGGGGCGCTTATATTTTGACAGGTGCGGCAGCAAATTCAAGAAGCTGAGGCTGACCAGGGGACAGATGTTCTTTCTAGCTACCAACTCATTCAGGATGCGATAGATCAGAAAGACGATGAGTTATTCCGGACCATGCTTTCTGGTCGCAACCTCGAATGGGCCATGAGCCAGCAGGCTTTGTTCTCGCGTGGACTGATAAATGATAAAAGACCATTGGGACTAAATCCCCTATTCGAAGAGATAGAGATCATGGATGTCGAACTCGGATCATCTTTTCAGAGTGCGGAGGTCATCGTCGAACATCGCCACACAGTCACGGATGATGTGTCCCTGGATAATGGTTACGAATGGTTGATAACCTATGATTTACGTGGTTGCTATTCCGCCGTATGGGCTAATCGAAGAACAATAGTGTTGGATTGACGACGTAGATCAACTTTAACATTAATTATCATGGACTAAGAAAAACAGATGGATGAAATAGACAGCCAATGGTCCAAAAAACAACTCGTGATGAGGCAATTTGGGGACAAAGCTTCGGCCTACTCAACCAGTGTTGTCCATTCCAAGGGTCAAAGTCTTTCACGGCTAATCGAACTACTTGAGCCTGATTCCAACCTTATCATGCTTGATATCGCTACAGCCGNNCACCATTTTACCCATGTATCTCTCTTCATGACCGAAGTAGCCAGGGTCTTGCGAGCCGATGGTAGGCTGGCTATCGTCGATAACGTTGTGCCAGGTTCTTACTATAGAGCTAGAAAAAAACAAAAAGACTATAATGTGGGGCGCTATGTGAACGCTTTCGAGAGTCTTCGTGATCCTGGCCACAATTCATGTCTTAGTTTAGAAGAATGGCAAGAGCAATTTTATCAAGCAGGCTTTCAAATATTGCACCAAGAGACTGCCGGAAAAGAGATTGAGCTTTCAGAATGGGCTGCTAGAATGAAGGTTACCCCAGAAAATACAACCCGTTTAAAGGTGATGTTACTCCAGGCTCCTGGGGAAGTGGCTGACTTTTTGTTACCGGCAATTCAAGGAGAGCAGATTAAATTCAGGCTTACGGAAATGCTCATGATAGGAAGACTCTGGCGCGCTTGACTGGTTTAGTCTCGATTGATAGAATCGATTTTTCGCAGAAAAATCTACAATAATACTGAGATAAGATGACTAAGAAATATCATTTTTGGATAAGCGGCTGTCAGATGAACTATGCCGATGCCAGGCAAGTGGCAAATCGACTTGAGCGGATTGGATACCGTGGGACCGCCACGGCCGAAGATGCCGACGTGATTATCCTGCAAACGTGTACTGTGCGACAACATGCTGAAGATAAAGCATTTGGAAGACTTCAAAGTTTGAAACCGCTTAAAGAAATCAAGCCTGATCTAACTTTGGCGATGATGGGATGCATCGTCGGGGTAAAAGGGGACGAGGATCTCAAAGCTCGTTATCCATACGTTGATGTTTGGATGCCACCGGCGACTGATGGCACATCCCTGATCTCACATTTACTCCAGGGCGAAGATCAGATTTATGAAGAGCAGAACATCCACCATCGATATGACATTCAGGATGGTGAAGCGATTGTTCCTGCCCAAAAGAAAGGCATGAACATATCCGCCCCGGTAGCGGTGGTATATGGTTGCTCTCACGCCTGTACATTTTGCATCATCCCACAGAGGCGAGGAGTCGAACGAACGAGACCTATTGGTGATATCGTATCTGAAGTCCGTTCGCTTGTTGCCCAGGGTGTTCGGGAAGTTGTATTGCTGGGCCAAATCGTCGATCGATATGGTAAAGATATTCCAGACGGTCCAGATCTAGCTGATTTACTTCGGGTCGTTCACGATGTTGAAGGTCTAGAGCGTATTCGCTTCTTAACCAGTCATCCTAATTATATGACGGACCAGATTTTATACGCCGTGCGCGATCTACCGAGAGTAATGCCGCAAATCGAAGTACCTATCCAGGCTGGAGACGATGAAATCTTAGCAAAGATGAAGAGAGGATATACAGTCCAAGATTACCGCCAACTGATCCACCGAATTAGAGAGATTGTTCCATCTTCGGCTATTCATAATGACATTATCGTTGGTTTTCCAGGCGAATCAGAAGAGCAATTCCGGCGAACTTACGATTTACTAGAAGAGTTGGAGTTCGACAAAGTGCATATTGCTCGTTACAGTCCACGGACGGGCACGGTTAGTGCGCGCCGAATGAACGATGATGTGTCAGAAGACGAAAAAAGAAAACGCTTCCATCTGCTCGATTCACTACAAAAAGACATATCCTTAAGAAAAATGGCTCTCTGGCTCGGTAAAACAGTAGAAGTATTGGTCGAAGACAAACATAAAGGTCGGTGGCGAGGTCGGACACCCCAAGGTAAATTGGTTTTCTTTGATGGTGGACGTAACCGGCGCGGTGATATAGTTGATGTACAGATTACATATGCTGGTCCATGGAGCCTGTCTGGAGTACCTGCTGAACAGAAAACCCATATGAGTCAAGCAAGTGAGAGTATCCCACTAACTCTCATTTGANNCAGGCGCTGGTGGCCAATAAACCTGACCCTTACAACGTATCGATCCAAGTTCGATCATGGAAAATCTAGTCCTGATATTAGAACCTGATCCCGCCATAACCGCCCGCTTGGAGAAAGCGCTCAAGTTACATGGCCGATATCAACCGCACAAAGCTGAATCCTTGCGAGCAGCGTGCCACATGTTAGCCGAACGGCGATATGGATTGGCGATCATTCCGGCCGTAGAAGCAAATCATAGAGCACAGAGTATGAGAGCATTGCAGCCAGACCTGCCAATCGTTCTAACTTTGTCGAAAAAGGGTGATGATTCCCAATCGGTTGATCTTCGACAATACCAAGGACTTCTGAGCCTAGACAGTCTGGAAAAAGAATTGCCTGCTATTCTTATCCAGGCTCGATGGGAAAAGGACCAACAAATCCGCAACTCTAGCAATTCATGGCTGGGGGACGATACTTTTTCGAGAAAGGGTTTGAAGGATCTTTGCAGATTAATTCAACTCGATGGCAGTGTGCAGCAAGTAATCCTATCAAAAGGTTTGGATTTCGTCGCCGGCGGTTGGGTAGAAGATGACAAAAGGGCCGTGGACGTCGTGAAACGGGTAAATGAGACTTGGGATGGGGGTGTCCGCTCATCCCAACTTCAATATTACCAAATAGGTGACGAGGATACTGTGTCAGTGCTCTACACCCGTCTGGTCGGTGGCTATTTACTAACATTGGTAGCCCGCAATGATGTTTCGTTGCCAGTGATTCGATCGCAATCAGATCGATTAACTGCTGAAATAACCGGGAAGCCAATTGATGAGAGGTCAACAGATCAAATAGAACATCGAGTTCCTAGTTCAGTGACCATAGATGATGATAAGCCGCGGATTACTTATGCTCTGGTCATATGGCCTATTGAACCACTACCGGTTTCTTTGCAAAGATTTGTAACCAAGACCATTGAGCAAATAGCCAGAGAAACAGACAGTGAGTTGAAAAACCTTATGGTGCAGGAAGATCGACTTCAGATCCTAGTCGAATTGCCGGCTGACCGGCCAAGCAGCTGGTTTGCAAAAAATGTGAAAGATGGCGTTAAGCGCAAGGTCCAAAACAAATTTGGCGTGTCGCTAGAGCTGTGGGCCAGCGGGTTTTANNTCTCCAGCGACGAAAATATGAAAGAACTTGTGCTTATCGACGGTCATGCATTAGCCTACAGAGCCTATTATGCTCTCCCACTAGAAGCTTTCACCACAAAAGCCGGTGAACCGACTAACGCCACTTATGGCTTCACCAGAACGTTGTTAGATCTGATACTGGCGGACGATCCGCCTGAATATCTAGCTGTCAGTTTCGACGTTGGCGCGACTTTTAGGGACGAATTATTTGAGGAATACAAGGGTACGCGCGAGAAAATGCCGGATGAGTTGAGAAACCAAATCGAACGAATTCGCGAAGTGGTCAAGACTTTTAACATACCGATCCTTGAATTGGAAGGATACGAGGCAGATGATGTACTGGGGACTGTTTCCAGGCAAGCTAAACAATACAAAGTGCCTGTCCACATTATTACCGGTGACCGTGATCTGCTGCAGTTGGTGGATGAGAATACAGTGGTCGAACTGCCTGCAGGACCCTACCAGAACGAGCCCAATAGATATGATGAGAAGAAAGTAATCGAAAAGATGGGCGTAAGACCTGATCAGGTTGTTGATTATAAAGCATTGGTGGGTGATAAGAGTGATAATATCCCAGGAGTTACGGGTGTAGGTGAAAAAACTGCTACCAAGCTGCTTGCCGAATATGGCTCTTTAGATGGCATATATGCGAATCTTGGGCAAATAAAAGGGGCAATGGGTCGAAAATTAGCTGATGGCAAAGATGATGCTTATTTAAGCTACAAACTTGCCCAAATTGTCACCGATGCGCCGATTGAGCTCGAGATCGACGCTTGCCTTACCAAAGAGTACGATCCTTCAGAAGTGCTGGAGCTATTTCGGGAATTAGAATTTCGAAGCCTTACCGGCCGGATTACTGACACGCTTGAGAAGTCACCTCAATTAAGCAAACAACCAACCACAGAAGCAGTGATTGTTCGGACTGAGGAACAGTTGGATCAGTTGGTCGAACTGCTGCAGGATGCGGAAGAGATCAGCTTTGATGTTGAGACAACAGGGCTGGACGAGCGTTCCGTAGCATTAGTAGGCATATGCCTGGCAGTTGAACCACCCAGGGGATATTATATTCCAGTCGGTCATTGGTCTGGGGAACAACAACAATCAAAAGGCCAGATGACGTTATTTGCCGGGCAAGCTCAACTTGCTCCAGGCCAGTTGCCATTAGAGCAAGTTCTCAAGGCCTTGAAACCGCCACTGACTGAAAAAAACATCCCTAAGATCGCTCACAACGCCAAATATGACTATGCCATATTAGAACGGTATGGATTGACAGTTACTCCGCTTGGATTTGATACGATGATCGCCGAATGGTTGTGTGATCCGGCGAGTAAGCACCTGGGATTAAAAGATCTGGCTTTTCATCGATTGGGTGTGGAGATGACCCCAATTACAGATCTCATCGGAAAAGGGAAGGATCAAAAGAGCTTTGCCGAAGTACCAGTGGAAGAGGCGGCCCCATATGGCGCTGCAGACGCCGACATTACTTTACGTTTGGCGAAGGATCTTAGACCGGAAATCAAAGAAAAAGGACAGGGGGAGTTGCTATCCAATATCGAAATGCCACTCATTTCGGTTTTGGCTGATATGGAGAAAGAAGGGGTTGGAGTGGACGTCCCCTTTTTCAGGCAGATGTCAAAAGAATTGGACCGTCGACTCGCAGAGCTGGAAGAAAATATATACTCGATTGCCGGGGAGCCTTTCAACATCAATTCGACGCAACAAATGAGCGACATCTTGTTTTTGAAACTGAAACTACCCCACGAGGGATTGCGGCGGACAAAGAGCGGCCATTATTCAACCGCCGCCGATGTTTTATACAGTTTGCAATCACTTGATGAATCAGGAATCGTCACCTCGATAATAGAATTTAGAGAATTGGGCAAACTTAAAAGCACCTATGTCGACGCTTTGCCGGAAATGGTGAACCCGGATACTGGACGAATTCACACCAGTTATAATCAAACCGGAGCCATAACCGGTAGATTGGCCAGCAGTTCTCCAAATTTGCAAAATATACCGATCCGAACAGAAGTTGGCCAGCAAATAAGAAAAGGGTTTATTGCCAGGCCCGATTGGGTCTTCTTAGCGGCCGACTACTCGCAAGTGGAGCTCCGTGTTCTGGCTCATATTAGCCAGGATAAAGCGTTACTGGAAGCCTTCAGGCAAGATGAGGATATTCACCAAACGACTGCAGCGGCCGTCTTCGGAATACCCATGGAAGAGGTGACGTACAATCAGCGGCGATTCGCGAAAGCTGTAAATTTCGGCTTGATTTATGGAATGGGCCCATATAGGCTAGCCAGGGATTCCGATCTCACTCTATCAGAGGCCGAAAGTTACATCAAAGCTTATTTTGAGCAATTTCCAGGGATAAATATCTATTTACAGCAAACCAGACGCCAGGCCCGGGAGAGAGGCTACGTTGAAACCTTGTTAGGTAGACGACGCTATTTCCCTATCTTCATGAACAAAGGAAGAGTGAACCGGCAAGTAGAGGCTCGGGCTGATCGAGAGGCAGTGAACCATCCGATTCAAGGAACTGCAGCAGATATCATCAAAATTGCCATGATCAGGCTTCATAAGATCCTATCTACTGAATATCGTGCTCGCTTGCTATTGCAGGTTCATGACGAACTGGTCCTCGAAGTACCTGAAGAAGAATTAGCTAGCGTACTACCGGTTGTCGCGGAAACCATGTCCACGGCGCTTCCCTTGACCGTACCTTTGAAGGTAGAAACGAGCACCGGCCGCAATTGGTTAGAGCTAAAAGAATAGATCGATTGAGGTAGGGTCCGGCCGACGAATCAGGCCGCACGTCCGAAGGGAATCTAAGAGATGACTACCAGTGTGAAAGCTCCCAAGATAACTCATCTTTCATGGGGTCAAGTTCAAATTGAGGGGTTTGATAAACCTTTTAAAGACGTCAAACTCTATCCCGGTGGAGCTCGGGAATGGGATTGGAACGAGACGGGCACGCGACATGTTCCGGGTATCCAGCCAGAAGACGTTCAGGAACTCTTGGACCATGGCGCTCAAATCGTAATCCTTTCTAGGGGTAAACAGCGGCGGCTAGAAATAAGCCCGGAGACTTTGGACTATCTGGCCCAATGTGGCGTGCCAGCCGAACTCCTTCAGACCGACCGGGCCGTCCAACGCTACAATGAATTGCTCTCTGAAGAAGCTGTTGGGGCATTGATTCATTCCACCTGCTGAGAAAATAATTCTATTTTCTGAAAGTCGATCACTGCTGGTTCCCCAAAACTCTGGACCCACAAGCCAATACCACGACTATGGATAGGCAAAGGTTCTTGCCATAGAATCTCCCGGTTGATGCGGATAGATGTGATGCGATCATTCTGAACATCGATCCAAATCTCATTGTCATTCTCATCTGTGCGAACGTGAGGCCAAGTCTGCCAGGATTCGATAACCTGGTTGTTTTCAGTTTGGCTGGCCAGGTCCGATCCTCTCCATATCGAATAGTAGCCAAGGGGAGATACTGCTACCACAAGGTAATCATTCTTGTCGCCAATAGCCAGGCCATAAGCGACGTCAACTTCGCCCCTTAGTCTTGAGGCAGTTAACCGGACTGTAAACATCGCTGATGAAATTTGATTTTCAATCCAGTTCAACTCTTGGCTATTACCCTGAATGTCAACAGGATTTAAGGGATATTCGACTTTGGCACTTCCAAGCGGCTTTGGGTCGAAGACACCAGCCGATATCAAACCGATGCCGCTGACGATGACCAGTAAAAGTATCACTGCAAGTATGCTTAACCAACGCCAGGCAAGCGGTGGTAATTCCTCATCAGGATTCATATAGTGAAGTAGTCTATGTGAATAAAGACTCAGTCGCAACAAGTCGTCGTTTAACCAATGTAATAATTGTTGACCTTAGACATCGAGCCGCAGAAGCTGGATTTTGGTACTCCTTGCCCTTTTTTACTTATCGGCCGATACTACGGCTCAAGCCATCACAACCGCAACTATGGCAATCGACAAAAAGCGAAATGTACGAAGATATCTCGAAATATTATGACCTGATTCACCAGGGATTAAGAGATGACATTGTATTTGTCATCAAACTGGCAACAAGCGTTGGCGATCCAATATTGGAGTTGGGTTGCGGAACCGGCCGATTGATTCTGCCGCTAGCCAGAGCTGGTCACGAGATAACGGGTTTGGATAATTCGGCCGCTATGCTCGAAGTTGCCCGCCATCATATTGAAGCTGAGAGAGCAAAGGTTCGGCAAAGAATTCGACTGATATCTGGAGATATGACCTCTTTTCAACTAGAAGAGCGTTATGGATTGATCGTTATTGGACACAACACCTTAATGCACTTGACCCGGCAACAGGTCGAGAGTTGTCTTTATTGTGCCCGGCATCATCTAAAGCCAACCGGGCAGCTGATGCTAGATGTAGATAATCCTGTGATGATGGCTGATCCTTCTGATGATGAATTTCTCGTTCTCGAACGAACAGCGGTTGAATCAGCCACAGGTAATAATATTGTTCAGATGAGTAGCAGCTGGGTAGACCAGCAGGCTCAAACTAGGCATATTACTTGGATATTTGATTCCTCCCCAAGAGACGGGGGATCAATACGCCGAACGGTGGTTAATACCGATTTTCATTATCTTTTCGCTCATCAGTTGGAGATGATCTTCGATTCCTGTGGTTTGGTGCTCAAAGATATCTTCGGTGATTATGACGCGTCACCGTACAGTGAAGATTGTCCAAGGATGTTGATGGTTGTAGGTCTCAGCTAGCATTAAATGGTAATTGTCACTTCAGGTTCTGGCCGAGCTTCTGCTAATCGAACCTTCACAAAAAGCCATGGGGCATAGTAGGCGATCCAGATGGCCATAAGAAATGACTGCAGGAGTCGCAGGGGAAAAGCTAAAGCGAGTGGTTCCTTGGGGAAGATCGCGTCAAGACCGAACCAAAGGAGGACTATGCCCGCTAACCCTAACAAATAACGCATAATTCGTTTCCAGAATGGACCTCGAACCATGAATCGTACTCTGCTAACCTCTAAAACAAATCCCACGCCTAGTCCAAGCAGGATGCCGAATTCCGCAGCTAGGTCTTCAAAACTAGCCATTTCTGCCATATCTATGTNNCGTTGACCCAGGATTCGATTGGCGAATCGATTAGCCATGTATCGTCGCCACAAGTAGTAACCAATCAGGATCAACACCCCGATGAGTATACCAACCAAAATGTCTTCAATATCATGAACCCCCAAGTAGACCCGGCTAACGGCCATTAATAGTATCATCAATATGGCGAGTATCCATACCCACGCTCGCCGGAACCATAGAGCCAGAAAGCCGTAGAAAACGGTCGCCGCTTGAGCATGCCCACTTGGTACACCATAACTCTGTTCAGTGCTTAATCCCAGGGTTGAATCAAGCCAGAAAGGTCGAGGATCTCTAATAGCATGTTTTAAAAGGCCATTAATAAGAAATGATAAGGACAGGATATAAGCGAGCGAGCGCCCCAATGTCTTTTCCAGACACCAATAAATTAGGGTGATGATGGCCAGGTAAAATTCGAAGCGTCCGATTTGACTGATGATGAGGAAGAAAGATTCAAGTTGGGGATAGTTTTCTTGTAGCCAGCGAGTTACTTCCAAGCTGAAATCACGAAAGGATTCCATCCTGATTCCTTCCTGTAACAAATAACTTAACAATAAGTGGGAAATCAACCGCGAACTGATTCATTTTATCAACAAAGTCGCTGAAGGATCTTCTCATCTATCCGAGAAGCGGATTGTACCGCTCAATGTCCAGCCACGGCAAACGACTAAGTTCCAACTTTAAGGTTTGGAAATAGAGTAGGTTTACATTTATCCAATAATCTTTCGGATTTAGGTGTAAGGTGGTTTGGCGTCGAGTCGTGCGGCGATTATAATCAGAACTAGAGCCAGTTTGGTAATGAAATTGGAGGATCATCATGGCACCAAGAATCCTAGTAATTGAAGATGAAGAAAGAATTCGAAGTTTTTTAAAACGTGGATTGACCTATGAGAATTATATTGTCGACACGGCCGTCGACGGAAAGGATGGATTAGAGCAGGCTCGCGATAATCCTCCCGACTTGGTTTTACTAGATATCATGCTACCCGGAATTGATGGGTTGGAAGTATGTCGCAGACTAAGAGCGGCTAGTGACGTTCCTATCCTCATGCTCACCGCCAAAGAGTCCATCGAGGATCGTGTAGCCGGACTTGATGCGGGGGCCGATGACTATCTCGTCAAGCCTTTCTCTTTCGACGAACTATTGGCTCGAGTTAGGGCTCTCCTCCGTCGTGCCCAACCATCCCAACCTCAGGTATTTCGTTTTGCCGACCTTGAATTGGACACGGGGACCCGGCAAGGACGGCGAGGCGGCCGCACTTTTGATCTGACTGCGAAAGAATATGAGCTGCTGGAATTGTTTATGCGCAATCCACGCCAGGTGCTCACTCGTGATATCATATTTGACCGGGTTTGGGGTTATGACTTTGGCGGGGAAAGCAACATCATCGAGGTATATGTGCGCTACTTACGCCAGAAAACGGAGATTGACGATCTCCCACGGCTCATACACACTGTTCGTGGTGTTGGCTACGTATTGCGTGAAACCGAGTAAGTCACCGCTCATATCTGATTAATGTTTGGGCGGTAAAATAGCCAAATTCTGTATATCAAAGAGTAAAGAATAGAAGAATTAACGGTAAATCCAACTTGTCAATCAAATTTCGACTTATTGCCCTATATACGCTCATTTTAGTCTTCGTCTTTGTTCTCTTTGGCTCGGCCGTCTACTTGATCACCAGGACGACCCTCTTGGACGAAGTCGATCGTGCCTTATCTCAAACTGCTGTTCAATTGCGGGAACAAACAGAAGCGTTTGTGCTTGGTGATATGGCTGTGCTTTCGTTACCAGCGGAAGAATTAGATGTTTTCCAATCGGCGACCAATTTCTTTGTCATCTTGGATACCAGGGGTAATATCCTGACGAAATCGCAGAACCTCGGGGATTATGATGTCGTACTTGACCCACAAGGGACACAAAAAGACAAGTACTTCAGTACAGTTGTTCATAATCGTCGTCCTCTTCGGGTGCTGACCGAGCCATTGTATGTTGATAATGAAGACGGTCGTAGTCTGATCGGTTACCTGCAAGTCGCCCGCCTGCTGGAGACACAAGTGGTTCTGGACGAACTGCAATTTATCCTGCTATTAACAGGCCTTGCGGCGGTAGGCTTGTCACTTTTCCTAGGTGCCTTATTAACTCACCAATTGTTAAAGCCGCTTGACGATATTACAGCCGTTGCCTTGCAGATCACCCGTACAGATGACCTCAGCCGGAGATTACCAGATACAGGGCGACGGGATGAAATTGGTAGATTGACATTGGTTCTGAATCAGACGCTGGAACGTCTAGAGCGCTTGTTTCATTCAAGACAGCGATTCCTGGCCGATGTATCCCATGAATTACGCACACCGTTGACGACTATTCGAGGAAACGTCGATTTAATGCGCCGAATGGGCGAGGCTGATCCGGTCACGCTTGACGTCGTGCAGGATGAACTGGAACGGATGACCAGGTTGGTCGACGACCTTTTATTACTGGCAAGAGCGGATACAGGGGGCCTTCCAATTCAACAGAAGCCGGTGGAATTGGACACCATTTTTCTCGACGTGTACCGTCAGGTGCGATCTATCGATCATCCAGTTAATTTATTGTTGAAAGAAGTTGACCAGGTTTGTGTGTTGGGGGACGAGGATCGATTGAAGCAACTGATTCTCATATTAGTTGATAATGCGATTAAATATACTCCTGCTGGCGGTGCCGTGGATCTAAGCTTGTCCAAGGAAAATGGGACTGCCCTCATCGAAGTAATCGATACTGGTGTGGGAATTCCGGAGGAAGATTTACCTCTGATCTTTGACCGTTTTTATCGAGTCGATAAGGCACGAAGTCGAGATCTGGGAGGTTCTGGTCTTGGCCTTTCTATTGCTAAATGGATAGCCCAAGCCCATGGCGGCGGTATTCGTGTACAAAGCAGTTTTGGCGAGGGTAGCAAGTTCTTCGTTACTTTACCTGTCTTATCTGATCGTGGGGAAACTCGAATATCTGAAAATGTGTCAAAAAAGGCGGCGTCACCACCGTTGTTAGAACCTAGCCGCTAAAGATTTAAATTAGCGATTTCTTCGAGCGAGTAGATATATCCCAATCCCAATCAAGATCAGCGACCAAAAAACACCCCCAGATAACCATCCAAGCCATCCAAGGTTACCGAACAAAAAATAGACTCCGAGAAGAATCAATAACCCTGCGCCAATGGCTGGTCCTTGCGGATGTTGTCGGACTCTTTTAAAGCCAGAGGTAACATCATTGCCAATTTGCTCGATATTGTCTTGCACGATCGTGGAAGAAGGATAGCTTAATTTGTCTTCACTGGGCATGATCAGCATCAGAATGAAATAAAGAAGTAAACCAACGCCGCTGGCAAAGGCTAGCACGAGGAAGGCCAGGCGAACGAATACAGAATCTATTCCTAGATAAACCGCTAAACCGCCACAGACGCCGGCGATCATCTTATCAGATTCACTTCTAGCAAGTCGAGCCTGTTGCATAATTAGAGTCTCCTATGGTCACGATTTTTATACTCTCGACCCCTATACGTGTTCGGATGCCTGAAAGTTTCGCAAGCTCATACATGAGAATGGACTGAGCTTAAAATGACCCGCAGACAACTTGGAATTTGGTTGTGCTATACTTTATCGTCATCATCTAATCTCGCAGGGAGACTTGGTGAATGTTAAGATCGGTGTTTGAGAATTTTTTACATGACTTCATGAGTCTGCCTTATCCACAGGTATGATAGAGAGGAGTATAAAAACTGTCGTCTTTCGACTTGTCATTTGACCGGAAGGTGCAGATTGCCCGGATGGTAAGCTTTCCTCCAGTACAAAGCTTGATGAACTGGGCGATACGCCTTTTTGTTCCCCGTCACCGGGCAGGTGTCATTCTGATATGTATGGATGATCAACAGCGAATCCTATTGCTTCGACATGTATTTCACCCAAATGCACCCTGGGGTCCTCCAGGTGGTTGGTTAGGACGAGACGAATCACCTGCAAAATGTGCCTTGCGGGAGCTCGAAGAGGAAACAGGATTAAGTGCCGAATTGGGTCCCGTGGTACAGATATCATACGAATCGCCGCCAAATCAACTCGCTGTGGCCTTCCTGGGTAAATTAAAGCCTGGAACAATGAAGTTAAGCTCTGAGATTATTGAGGCCGAATGGTTTCGAGCCGATGCTTTACCTCAACCACAATACCCGTTTGTAAGGAGGGCAATTCTCGCCGCAGTTAACGATTATCAGCGGTGGCAGATGTTGGAGCACGAATCGAATGAATAGAAGATCATCCCCTGGCTTGGGACAGTGGCTCGTCGTTATTACCATGGTTGCCCTGGTATTGTTCTTGCTCTTTAAACTATATCAATACGGCAGTTTTCGCCGCTTTTTTCCGGCCGGCTTGACGGCTGGCGGAGTGCCGATTGGTGGGCTGTCCCGAGAGGAGGCGGCCGAACGACTAAATGATCGTTATTTGGCTGCTCNNTGTCATTTTACACCATGGGGAAGAAGCTGTGGAAGTCAGCCCTTCTGATGTTGAATTTACCCTTGATTTAGACACGATGTTAAGCCAGGCTGATTACCAACGGCAGCAACAGGATTTCTGGGCTGGCTTCTGGGGTTTCATGTGGGGGCGGCCGGTGGAAGTGGACCAGATCGAGCTGAGGGCCACTCACAATCCAGAGGCCTTACGGGATGTACTAGACACAGTGGCTACTGCATTTGATAAGCCGGCATTACCACCCCAACCTGTGCCGACAACGTTGAGTTTCCAGTATGGAGAACCTGGTATCGAGACCAATATCGATGCTAGCGAACCTGATGTACAAGCAGCCTTTTATCGAGCTTCCGACCGGGAAGCTTCTCTAATTCTTGAACCGACGGAACCACCAAGGCCAGACATTAATCTCCTTGCCCGTCTCATTGTGAATCATCTGGAAGATTTTGACGGTGTGGCGAGCATATTCATACAGGACTTACAGACAGGAGAGGAAATAGCGATAAACGCCGATGAGGCGATGTCTGGCATGAGCATCGTTAAAGTACCGATTGTTCTTGAGGCAATGCGAACTATGGAAGGTGAATTAACGGCCGACCAGACGAAATTAATTTCAGAAACCCTGGTTGTCCAATCCGGGAATTTCAGCGCCAATCTCTTGTTAGACGTTGTGGCCGGTGAGGATAATGCCTACCTGGGCGCTGATCTCGTCACCGAGTCCTTACGCAGCCTTGGCCTGGAAAATTCATTTATCGCTGTTCCCTATGAAGAGCAACCGCGGCCGGGCCGGGCAACCTATGAAACTCCAGCGAATGTGAAGGAAGGGGTCTTGACCGAACCAGACCCAGCTATGCAAACGACGGCCGAGGATATGGGAACCTTAATGTCCATGATATATTATTGCGCGCAACAAGGCGGGGGCGGTCTCATAGCTGCCTTTGGGGATCAGCTAACCCAAGACGATTGTCAGCAACTACTTGATTTCATGGCATTAAACAACATCGGTAGCCTGATTGAAGAGGGTGTGCCGCAAGATATACCAGTCGCCCATAAACATGGCTGGATCAGCGATACACATGGAGATGCTGGCGTGGTCTTTTCGCCGGGTGGTGATTATGTGCTCGTCACCTACATGTATAAGCCTGACTGGTTGGAATGGGAGATTAGCTCGCCGCTATTAGCTGACATTTCCAGAGCAACCTATAATTACTTTAATTTTGACAGCCCCTTCTTGGCTGGTCAAGTTTCTAATTAGTTTCTACAGCGACTTTCTGCAGGGTTGCCGAGGATTTTAGGGTGAGCGCCAAGGGTTTTTTTCACTATGTACTGTTCTTAGAGGGTTAGTAATCATCCATGCTGGCGATTATCAGAAAGTGGGTCATTGTTCTTTCCTTGTTAGGGGTAGGTGGATTCCTTCTTTTTAATTGGGTTAAATTCCAACAGGCCCGGGAACTCTTGCCCGTAGGCACGACGATTGCCGGTTTGGATGTCTCTGGCATGACAAAGGAGGAGGCGGGCGAATATCTCGCAGAGCGATACTATGGCCCAGTTTATTTATATCACCTGGAAGAACACGTTGAATTAGATCCGCAAAATGTCGGATTCAAGCTAGACACTGAATCGATGCTCGCTCAGGTGGAACTTGAAATGGCCGGCAGGGATCAATGGCTTCAATTTGCCAGCTTTATCCTGGGTTTAGCGGTGCAACCCATATCGGTTCCATTAAGTGCCACGCATGATCGGCCTGGACTTGAAGCCGTCTTACAGAGCATCGCCGATTTCCTCGACCATCCTGCTCAGCCAGCTCAAATGTTGACCCAAGGCAAGGCGATTAAAGAAGGTCAGGCTGGTTACGTCACCGATTTGGCCGCCAGTCTTCCAGCGGCAGAAGACGCCCTGTACAGGCCGGACAATCGCGTAGCAAAAATAGCGATCGTTGAAGAAATAGCCCCTGATGTGGATATGGAACTTTTGGAAGATGCTATTAATTCTAAATTACAGGCTTTTGATGGTTTAGGTAGCGTGTTTATCCTGGATTTGCAAACTGGCGAGGAACTAAACATCAATGCCGATGTGGCGGTGTCAGGCTTGAGTATTCTGAAAATCGCTATATTTGTAGAAGCTTTTCGTGCAATAGATGGTGAACCGGATGTTAACCAACAACAACTGTTCTTAGATACGGCAACCCGCTCTAGTAATTTCGGGGCAAATCTTCTACTCCATATTGTGGCAGGGGAAAATAATACCTATGCCGGTGCGGATATTCTGACCGAATCGATGCAGCGCTTAGGACTCGTCAATACATTTATGGCCGTTCCCTACGATGCTAATCCGCCCGCTTACCGCAGAACAACATACGTAACGCCAGCCAATTCTCAAACCGATTTAGTAACTTTGCCGGATGAGACGATGCAGACCACGGCCGAGGAGATCGGCACCTTGCTGGCCATGATTTATCAATGTTCAATGGGCGGGGGCGCACTGCTAGCAGTTTATCCGGATCAACTAACGCCGGATGAATGCCAGGCTATCATCGATCTCATGGTGTTGAACGAAGAAGGAAACCTGATCCGTTACGGTGTTCCGGAGGGAATACCAGTTTCGCACAAGCATGGTTGGGCCCAGGCCACTCATGGAGATGCCGGAATCGTCTACTCGCCAGGCGGCGACTTTGTTATCGTGGAGTATTTAAGCCAACCTGGCGACTGGCTTTTAGCCGATCAAAGCTTCCCGATTCTTAGAGAGATCGCTCGAGCGACTTACAATTACTTTAACATCGAAGAGCCNNCAAGATCCAACACCTGAAGCAGAAGAAGCATCGCCAGAGACACAGGAGAACGAAACCGAGTCAGATGAAGTTCTAGAGGATACCCCATCTGAAGCAGCGGAGTCGAACGAAACTGCTGGGGATACTCAGGAGGGATAAAGATGGAATATCGACGTTTGGGTAATACAGGGTTGAAGGTATCGACAATTTGTCTAGGTACGATGCAATTCGGTTGGACGGCCGACCCAACCACGTCCGAATCCATCATGGACCGAGCCGTCGAATTGGGTTGTAATTTCTTTGACACAGCCGATGTGTACTCATCATGGTATCCAGGAAATAAGGGTGGAGAAAGCGAGTTGATCATCGGTGATTGGTTGGCAAAGGGGCAGATTCAAAGAGAAAATCTGGTGCTAGCCTCCAAAGTTCGGGGCAGAATGGGACCTGGACCAAACGACGAAGGGCTTTCTCGCCTGCACGTTCTCAATGCCATCGAGGATAGCCTGCGCCGCCTTAAAACCGATTACATTGACCTTTATCAGGTCCACTATCCAGATAACGAAACACCGTTAGAAGAGACATTGGCAGCCCTGGACCGACTGATTAGAGATGGCAAGGTGCGCTACATTGGCTGTTCTAATTATCCAGCTTGGTTGTTAGCCAAATCACTCTGGATAAGTGATATTCAGAATCTGGCCCGTTTCGATGCCCTCCAACCTCATTACAACTACATTCACAGGGCTGAATTTGAACGGGAGCTTCAGCCTTTATGCCTGGATCAGGGCGTCGGCGTCATCCCCTATAGCCCTCTTGGTGGTGGATTTCTGACAGGAAAGTACCGGCAGAACGAACAAATGCCTGACTCGGCCCGGGCCAGTGGCGTCCAAAAACGTTATGTGAATGAGCAAGGGTATGCGGCCGTCGGTAAGTTAGAGGAGGTCGGGAGAAATCATGGGGCGACAATCGCTCAGACGGCCATCGCCTGGGTGTTGAAGAATCCGACAGTATCTTCAGCCATCATCGGAGCAAATTCGATTAAACAACTTGAAGATACGATAAAGGGTGCTGAATTGCACCTTTCAAAGGATGAGAAATCAAGTCTCGACGAAGTGACTGCCTGGACCTGATTCGTTCAACTCAGATGCAGCCGAATAATTAGGCAGCATTTTGCCACCCCATGTCAAATGAGCTGCTTAACACCCTATCTAATCTTTTGACTGAAGCTCCACGACGACAATACCGATATTATCGTAACCCCCATAGCCATTCGCGGTATCGATTAATTGGTTGACGGCTTTTTCCAATGGCTTGATTTCGAGTATCGATGCGATTTCATACGGATCACGGATCATTTCCCACATGCCGTCGCTGCAAAGTAATAAACGATCCCCCAATTTCAATTTTCGATGGGCGACATCCACCTTGACCTGTGGCTGGTTGCCCAAGGCCCTGGTGACGACATTTCTCTGGGGATGATCGAAAATCTCTTCTTCTCCAATATAGCCTTCACTAACTAAATGCCATACATAAGAATGATCCTCAGTTAGTCTGGTAACTTTGCCCTGACGCCAACGATAAGCGCGACTGTCGCCGACGTTGGCGATGAAGGCCTTATTCCCATAGACCATCGCACAGGTTACGGTGCAGCCCAGGTTTCCGGCATCATCCGGGTGCTCTTTTGCATATTCATAGATGACTCGATTGGCATCCTCGACGGCCAATTGAAGCCGCTCCTTCATGTAATCATTAGATACAGGTTTGTCTTCTGTAGAATCGGGGGATGGAGATAAAATCGTAGCCCCAGCATCATTTTGCGTCAACATCCAATCTAAATTATCTTTAATCGTATCAACCGCCAGTCGGCTGGCAACTTCTCCCGCTTGATGTCCACCCATGCCATCAGCCACGATAAACAAGCCTATGGCAACGCCGAGATCGCGCTCCCGTACTAGCGCCAGAACCGAGTCCTGGTTGACTGTTCGAATTTGTCCAGGGTGGGTTCCGCAAGCAGCAATGAGCGCGATTTGTGAATTCACAATTACCTCAAATATTGACTAGGAATAGCCATGCTACTGGAATGGCAAATTGTACTATCCAAAAATGAGCCAGACAACCCGATGTAGGTGACACTCTTCAAATGTGACTGTAATCTATTCCAACAAGGATCTTAATTGAGGGATCGCTTCTGGTTCGGACAATAGCCAACGAGCGAGTTCGTCATGTGGCAACGTACCACGCCATTTTCGATAAATCTGCGTCGGCAAGTCTCGATAAAATAAGGCCACAATCACCTGGCTGCCATCCTCCAACCGGTGAGCATAATAGAGGGTGGTCAACACCCCAGGTAAGGAACCATCCTTAAATCCCACAGTTGAAAATAACTCTTGGTTCTCAATATATTCCATTGGCCATTCCAGTACGCGGCGGACGAGAATGTTCGTATAGGATGTATTGAGCTGGTTTTTTAAGATCTTTGCCATCAACAAAGCGTATTCGCGCGCGCTACCTTGACCATTCAGGTTTTCTGAGAATAGTTTTTGAACATCCATTGAGCGTCGTCGGATTCTAGGGTTTGACTCCGCTTCGCGAAAGGATGCATCCTTAGTAAACGCCTCAGTTAAGCGCATTACTTCTTGCCCATACATCTCCGGATCTTCGATAAATGATTGTACGGCCGCCGAATCGCTGCCAACTCGAATATGATTGCTGATAGTTAAAAATTGGCCAATCCAGGGACAAATTGCCGTTTGGTTCGCCAATCCAAGATCCAAGGCCGTTTTTTCAATTCGTTCCTGTCCAAGAAGTAAATGCAGGTAGTCGGCCGCAGCGTTGGAACTATGCCGGATCATCATCCAGGGCACTTCTTCCAGAGGCGTAGCCGGAGGATCTCGGGCGATCAAACCCTTTCCCCTTAATTCCTCTATTGCCCGGCGATGGGCACCAAGATCCATGCCTGGCAGATAGCTTTGCTCCAAATCCGCCAAAGGCACCCATTCAGATGGATCCAGCTCTCCTTCGGCTACCACATTGGCATAGGCAACAAGATTGACGATTTTGACCACAGAAGCTAATGGCATCGGTTGGTCGGCGTTAAAATAAACGCCATCATCTTCGCGGCCTATTTGAAATGCAGCCAACCCCACTGTATCCGGTGCTTCGATCAATCTATTTAATGCGGGCAGGGCAGCTTCAGGAACAAGACCTTCGGGAACCTCGATATCAAGTGAACTGCGGTTCTCGGGCAATTCCGGCGAGGGAAAGGTTAGCAAAAGGCCACAAGGTATTAAATTAGCATCAGGCGCATCCAAGGGCACGGCCGTAATCCGCGCCACATCTGTAGCAATTGGGCTCGGTTCAGTACCAATTGCATCTGTTGGAGTCAAGACCGGGGTTTCGGAAACCGTTGCTGTCGAACCAGGTTCTTGAGGGACCATAATAGGGGCTGGTGTCATCGGCCGGGATGTGGCAAGCTGGCGGCAACTCGTACAAAGAGTGACGAATAAGACCATCAAAAAGAACTGTTTCATCATGCCTACTTAGCCGTGATACACTTAAATACGACCAAAGTGATGTCGTCGAACTGTGGTGTGCCACCGGCATGATCGTCAACGGCACGGGTAATTGCTTGAACGATGTCAGATGCCGAACCCTGCCGAGAGTTCTGGGTTAACATGCATAGCCGTTCGAGACCAAACTCATCGTAGTCTTCATTCATGGCTTCCGAAACACCATCCGTGTAGAAGACAATCACATCTCCGGCGCGAAGCTTGATCTCATTCTGGTCGATCTTTACCTCGTCTAATACACCTAAGGCGATACCATCGGACGATAGTAAAGATACCTTACCGTTCCTGCGGACTAGGACGGGCGGGTTATGGCCACCGCTGGCATAGGTCATCTTGTTCGAGTCATGATCCCAGACAGCATAAAAAACGGTAACGAATAGATCGGAGCTGGTATCGCCGTAGATCAGTTGGTTTGTTCGCTGCAAGACCTCGGCCGGATCCCGGCGGTTGAAAGCGACGGTGCGTAATATCGTCCGGCTGAGAGCCATGAAAAGGGCGGCCGGAACCCCTTTGTCGGCCACGTCGGCAATGGCCATAGCCCATCGACCATCGGCAAGTTGCATAAAGTCGTAAAAATCACCACTGACCTGCCTGGCTGCTTGCCAGTAACTGGCTACAGAACTACCCGGTATATCCGGCGCACCATCCGGGATCAGGCTGGCCTGAATAGAGCGCGCCACTTCCAATTCTTGCTCCATGCGACTCCGTTCGGCCGATTCTTTATAAAGCTGATCGTTTACGACGGCAATAGCTGCTTGTTGGGCGATGCCGGTGACGATATTCAGCCTGCGGCCGGTCAAAGGACGCCCACTTCTCGTTGGCCCGACCACCAATACACCAACCAATTTACCTCTGGCTCGCAAGGGAAAAATATCGGCTGTCTCCGCACCCATCACCACATCCATCCATTGCGGTAATTTGAAAGTGTAATATTCGGCGTCCGGTCCAATTCGTTCGACGTCTTGCGTGCCGAGGAGCGGGAACTCAGAGAGATCGACCTCAAAACTTCGCAATAATCCTTGACTCATCTCGGTGAGACCGTGGCTTGGGCCTGCAAGATAAGTCTGGCTTTGTTCATCACGAATCAAAATGACGGCCGAACGAACGCCAACCAATAAAGGCACCATGCGGACAATGGTATAAAGGATCTCATCGAGATCAGTTAACCGATTTACGGCCTCGGATACCTGCAATAGAGCCGTGTTGACCCAGGCCTCTTCTTGCTGGGCGATCTGGAGCTGCATATTTTCGATAGCTTGGGCTGCTTGATTGCTCAGGTTCTTTAACAGTTCTTGCCTGCTTCCCACAAGTGATTCATAAGCGTGGTTTGTGAAGTTCGCTAACAGGATACCCAAAACACGTCCTGCAGAGATCATTGGCAACAGGATATTTATCCCCTTTTGAGGAGCGCTGGTATCTCGGGTGCTTATCGCTTGCCAGGGCGGCTTTTGTTCCGTTGTCAATGGCTCACCACCAATATGGACCGCATCCAGGGCAGTCCAATCTCCGATAGCCAGTGAGTATTCCTGGAGTTGAGATTCATTTTGTGCGCTATATCCAAAGGCAGCGACGATAAAATAAGTAGAACTCTCCTCGTCCCAAAGTAAAATCGCACAACGATTGACGCCTACCAGGATGGCTGTCAGGCGTACGAGCGATTCAGCCAGAGCATTTATGTCCGGGCTTCGATTGATCGTTTCGGCAACTTGAAGCTGAGCCGTTGCTAGCCAACTTTGCTCCCGTTGAAGAGCAAGCTGTCCGGCTTTGTTGACGGCGATGGCAACTTGCGCTGCCAGCGCTTCCAGAACCATACGCTCCTGGTTGGTAAAGGCGCCGATCTCAGGGCTTTGAACGTCTAAAACGCCCATCAGCTCTTGATCGACGATTAACGGAATACATATCTCAGATTGTGTATTGGGGAAAAGGTCATTGGCGATGAAACGTCGATCGAGACCTGTATTGTTGGATAGAGCCGTGACTCGACCGGTCGCCGCCGAACCCACTAGACCTTCCCCAAGGGCAATTCTCAAGCTCCCGGATTGAAGCCCTTGAATTGTGCTGGCTTGGAGGACAGCTTGGTTGGTGCGGGGATCCATTGTAAAGACGTTAACCGAACCAAAGTCAAAGGTTTCTTGCGTGAGATGGACTACCTCGTAGAGCAATTCGTCTAGATCATTAATCGCGCTTACCTGGCGGGCGATCTGGCCTACCAATTCGAGATGGGCGGCCCGGGTGCGCTCTTGTTCATAGATTTGGGCATTTTCAATTGCCGCCGATGCTTGATTGGCCAGGATGGTCAGGCTACTTAAGTCCCGTTGGCTGAAGGCTTTTGGGGTGGCGCTTTGGGCGGCTAAGATGCCAATAGATTCGCCACGGCCGACTAGAGGGATGAACATGGCCGAGCGTGGTGGGTTTTCGCTATTGTAACGTGGTTGTGCTGGAAGTTTTTCCATTTCCTTCTGAAAGTCTTCCACCAGTAACGAGCGCTGGCTATCACGAACCCAGGCGATCAATCCATGACCGTCGCTTAAGTCGATATATCGTGGCGTTGACTGGTTTTCCCCATCTACCGTCCAATAGTGAATCTTATAAATTGGACCTTCAAAAAGACCGATTTGGAATGTGGAGGTGTCGATCACATTGGCTGCTTGCCTGGCAATCATTTCGCATAAGGCGTTCAAGTCAAGCTGTGAAGCGACGATGGCTCTTCCCGCATCGCTCAAGGTTTCGAGTTCAGCGATCTTGTCCATCAGTTGCCGACGAGAGCGGTAACGACGCAGAAGAATGAAAGCGGTTAGGGCTAACGTGGCTAGAAGGATGGGAAAGGAAAAGGACGGCCACTCCAGACCGCCCGCTTGTTGGTAATTGGCGATAAAAGTAAGAAAAATGGGGCTCAAGAAGCTTGATCTCCCGCCAGGCTCTCCAATGCTTCAACCCGAGATGAGTAAATCGCAAATACCTTATCGAAACCGACGATGGCGAAAACTTGGGAAATGCGATCGCTTAGGTTGCATAAGACCACATTCCCGCCATGATCGCGAGCCTGGCGCCAAATCGTAACCAGACAGCGTAACCCACCGCTATTGACGTAAGTTACTTCCGACAGGTCTATCACCAGCCGATTGCAGCCCTCAATTAAAAGTTTTTGAAGGCTTTCTTCCAGATCGGTTGTCTGGCTTTGGTCTAGCCGGCCGCTGACTCCCACAAGCCAAATATCACCGGTCAATTGCTCTTCCCATACACTCATCGTTTGAATCAGGAAACCAGGTACTTAGTCATCACGAGCCGGTTACCCCCATTTCGATCGACGGTAAAGTGTACATCATCCATCAATTTTCGCATAAAATGGATGCCCAGGCCCCCAATCTTCAAATCGTCGATATCATCAGGACCAGCATGGACGTTCGGCTGGGGCACATCTTGGGGATTAAAAGGCTGAGCTTCGTCAGTAATCGTAATCGTGAAGGCAATGCCAGCAAATTGCCAGGACACCCGAATCTGCCCCATATCTTCTGCGCCATAGGCATGTTCGATAATGTTTGTGCATGCCTCGTCACAGGCCAATTCAATTTTGAACAGATCGTCGTTACTAAACCCCGCTTGCTCTGCGCCACCCACCACAAACTTGCAGACTTCAATTATCCGGTCATACCGGCCGGGAATAGAGATCTCTTGCGTCATAGGATAGAAACGGTTGCCAGACTAAGGTTGGCACCGGAAATCAGCTTTACAGGGCAACCTGCTCGATACTTCTATTT
>DOXE01000108.1 GCA_003519205.1 Chloroflexota bacterium | reverse complement strand
CTGGTGGCCGAGGTTGCATGGTCCGACGAGTATCCCCGGATTTTGGACTCAGCCATTTTATTGGTTAATGGTCAAGAAATGCCGGTCCAGAACACGATTCTTGGCGATGACGGCTTGTTAACGTTTGACTGGGACATTCGATTTCTAGACGAAGGAATATATGACTTACAGGTTCAAGTGACCGACGAGTTGGGCCTGCAAAGTACCAGTGAGCCGTTGCCCCTGGCCATCGAGGTCGACCGGATTCAACCAATCCCGACCACACCGCCACCCACATTGCCTCCACCGGAACCGACAAGCGCGCCATCTTCAGAAAGCGGGATTATCTCATTTAGCGTAATTGCCATCGGCGGTGTTGCTTTGATCTTGCTGCTGTTCTTAGTCTTGCTGGTCACAGGCATTATCCTTTTTCGGCGGCGTAGAAGTGATGGGACACCCGAACAGGCTCCACCCTCTCAACCTGCCACGACGGCCGGACCAATGGCTGTACAACTCCCACCGGATGCCCAAACTGATCCGGCAATGACTTATGCACTCCCACCAGAATTCGCTGCAGTTGGCCTCATTGGTGCCTTGCTAGAGGCTATTGAGAACGCTCCGGATCATCCAACGATGATCCCGATCGGTGGGAACAATGTGGCCCTCGGCCGGGATGCGAAACGTGTTCAAATAGCCTTTCAAGACCAAAGTGTATCTCGCTTACATGCCAGGATTTTAGAGAATCAGGGCTTATACCGGATCTATGACGAAGGCAGCTCAAGTGGTACTTATGTTAACTACAAGCGTATTGGCTTAAGTCCACAAACCCTCAATGATAAAGACATCATTCATCTTGGTCGGGTTCAGTTGCGTTTTCATCTCGCTTCTGCCTACCGAACCAATCAAGCTACCGGCTCGGAAACCGAGATTTATGAAACGCCCCAATAGCTGACCGAGATACGCATCAAGGTTGCCGGAAGCGCAAACGTACAGCACCGAGGCGAATCTCGTCACCGTCCATTAATTGTAAGCCGTATTCCGGTACTCGCTGTTCGTTCACCCAGGTGCCGCTGGTGCTTTGCTCGTCGTAAATACGATAATCATTGCCTTCCTGGGTAATGGTGGCGTGGATCCTGGAGACGGTGGCATCATTTTTAAACACGACATTTGCCTGGGAAGCTGAACGGCCTAAATGTGCCTCAACCTCTTCCAGATCGATGCGAGATGGCAAAGTTGTGTTCGACTCAATTACTTCAAGAAACGCGATGTGCCGGGCTGCCCTGCCTGACTTGCTCCGGGAACCCTTTACATCTGAGGAGTATCGGCGAAGCTGTTGCTGTGCTCGATCTGCCCGGCGAAGTTGTCCCTGGGCTCGGTAAACATCCGGGAAATAGGAACGCAAAAACGGAATACGTCGCATTAGGGACACAATGCCCAGCCTGCGGACCAAGGTGGATCTTTGGGCTACGATGGTAATGCCGATTAACAATATCAGGAGAAATACGACGATAAAGCAGCCACCCACGAAGACGGCTGCCCCGCTAATTCTTTGCCAGATCCGTTCAGGCAAACTACTGGGGGCGACGCTCTCCGGTATTTCGGTCTCCCCTTGTTCGACAGTTAAGGATATCTCTGGACTAATGGCCCGGCTTCCCTGATCGTCGACCACCGCCACTTGGATCTGATTGAGACCATACTGAAGGTTGTTGATGGTGGCGTCAAACTGTTCCAGATCATTAGCATCAATATCTTGAACGACAATGCCGTTGACTAAGAGCTGAGCTTTCGTAATTTCCCTTTCGGCACCATCTAACCAGGACACAGCAGCGCTAATTGATAGATTTATGGGTTGGCCAAGATTGGGTAGCGTGATGTTACGGCCCTCCGGGGGCAAGTTGATGCTGACACTGGGTGCTCCTGGCGGAAAGGTAACCGTTGTCTCGGCTTTTACTGCAGGATTGTCCCGCAGACTAACCTCCACTAAGTAGTCACCGCCCATAGCATTTTCTACCGAATATTGAANNCCGACCGGCTTCTTTGTCCGCTGCGGAAAGGCTCTGATTGTTCAGGACAATGGTGTGAATGGGGATGCCAAGCTCGGCCGCTTTCCTCGGAATATCTGGCGCCTCAAATTGTGTGCTCACGACGTCCGTACCATCGCTCATCAACACCATGTGAGTCACCATGTCTGGGTTGGGCTTCAACGCCGACACATTATTCAGGAGTCCCATGACGCTGTCGATCAGAGCTGTAGCGCCGGTCATGGGTGTTAATGGTGAAGCGAAGGCATTGGCGACACNNTTCATCGTCGGATCGTTGGCATATTGCCGGATCCCATCTTGGATAGTGGGGATATAGGGCGCGACTCCTTCAGGAATATCAATGATAAATAAGGTGAATGTACCCGCCTCATAGGGATTGACGATTGAAACGTTGTTTACTTCTTCCCCATTATGACGAACGATGATCGATTGTTCGTCAAGCGTTACCGGATTTCCCTGACTGTCAACTGCATAAACATGTAAACGAACAGTCGGGGCGCTGCTATCATCGCTACCGGTAATCAGTAATTGGCCGACACTCCCTTGGCCAATTAACGGTGAGGTGATAACCATTAATGAGATAATGGATGTCAATAAGAGGCTAATGACCAAGGCTCGCTTTTGTTCACACATTGCCATTACCTTTGTACACTCAATTCTAGTCATAGGTTCATGCTATAATAAATTCTTGAGCACCCGTGCTGTTTTGACGACAGAATGTGTCTAGGCAAATGACTAAAATGTATTTGGTTGCACAGAAAAAACGACGACCATCGGTAGTTTTCAGGAAGTATTCCTTGTTAGTGAAAACATACAGCCTGAGACGGTCAAAGTCAAGAGTACCATATA
>DOXE01000107.1 GCA_003519205.1 Chloroflexota bacterium | reverse complement strand
GTAGAATGACATCACGGGCGTGATCTTCGTTCTAACGGTTCACATCCGCGAGGGGCGGAACTGGATTCCGCTTGAGGTTCGAGTCCCTTCGCGCCCACTTTTTCCCCTTTTAGGATCTCGTCAGCACCGATTTCTGTATCTCAAGCGCTTTGCGAAACTCTCTTAATCCTACGCCCCATTTGGTCCCATATCCTCTGACAACGTACAATACCGACCTCGATGAACTGTTTACCGTCCGAAATGGCGAGTGCTTATTAGTGACCCAGGGATGCCACGCCGTTGCTGTGCCACCCGGTTCCCAAGTCTACTTCCTCAATTACCTGACCGGTGAATTGCTGGACGATGACCGCGGTATCCCATCCAACGACGATCCTGACTGGGGCTGGATGAAAAATGATGATGGCAACAAGTTGTCATTGCCGGTGTTTGATTGAGAATAACTTGACAAAGAACAGACAAGTAACTGTAGGTTTTTTCGGCACCAGTTGGTGGGCAGATGCCATGTATTTGCCTGCCTTGCAAAAGCATCCACATGCCAGGGTAACGGCCATCTGCGGGCGAAATCATAAACGAACCAAAGCCTTTGCCGAGCGGTGGCAGATTCCCCGTTACTACACCAATGTGGCCCAAATGCTGGGCGATGAAACGCTTGAGGCAGTCATTATCGCCACACCCAATGACTCCCATTATGCAATTGGCATGCAGGTTCTTCAGAGGGGGCTACATCTACTATGTGATAAACCATTGGCACTCACCTATACCCAAGCTCAGGAAATGGCCGCCCTAGCAAAGGTACAAGGTGTAAAAACGATGGTGCCCTTCACCTACAGCTACATGCCCACGGCTCGCTACATCAAGGAGTTGATCGACACCGATTACATCGGACGTCCATACCATTTGAATATGCGCTATTACACCGGATTCGGCCGCTCTGGCGACCAATACAATTGGCGATTTGATACCGGCAAAGCAGGCTCTGGTGCGCTAGGGGATATCGCTTCTCACTTTATCTATTTAGCCACATGGTATTTCGGCCCAATCGTCGGTGTTTTTTGTAAATTAGGGTATATGGTGGACCGACCATCTCTTGATCCCCAAGGAAATGCCTACGAAGTGGGGGACGATACCGCCATCCTGACCCTGGAATTTGCGAATGGGGCACAAGGCATCATTCAGGTCACAACGGTCGCTTATGAAGACACACCGTTCGGCCAAACTCACCATATGGAATTTCACGGTGATGCAGGTACCCTATACCATTTTATCGACTGGGACACCGTGCAGCTCGTTTCTGGTGCCCGGGAAGGAGAAGGCCCGATTCGACGATTGCCTGTCCCGGATCGCATTTGGGGCAATGTGCGCCGCGACACGGTTCATCACACCTACAAAGATCTGTTTCGGGAAAATGACTTCATGGCTCGTGAGTTCATCAGTGCCATCTTAAACGACCAACCCATCCAACCCAATTTTGAAGATGGCGCCTTCATCCAACGAGTCATTGAAGCAGCCATTACCAGTAACCACCAGCAGCGATGGATAGCGATTTCTGAAATTGGCACATAGGATATTCCATTGCGAATGTGTATTCGTCGGCCGCGCAGGAAACGGCGGCCAAATTCAACATCCCAATCGTTACAGATAATTACCATGACATCCTAAACGACCCAGCGATTGATGCCTGTAGAATATCGATAAGATAAGAAAACTCTACTCCTAGAGGCTTTGACTCATTCACCCATTAAACACATGGCAATTAAAATAGTCTCACAACCACAACTTTCGTTTTTATTCGCGACAGGTTAGGCCAGCTGTTAGGCTGCCAAGTATTCTTGAGGAGGCNNCCGAAGGTCAATCCTGGACAACCCATGAGGAGTTAGCGCGGGAACACCACAATATTATGAATACATTGGAGCCTGGGCTTATGGAGATCCGGACTGAGCCAAAGTTTGCCATCGGACAACGCACATTACTTGTGCAGGCTTCCAAAGGCAATGTGCTCTGGGATTGTGTCAGCCTGATCGATGACGCGACCATCGAGGCGATCATATACAGCGTGACAACCCGGAACTGTACCAACGCATCGCCGCTAAATACCCGGAAATGGAGAAGTTGAAAGCCAAGGAACATCAAACCAAAGAGGATGCCTTGAAGATGCTCAAGTTGTCGCGGCCCATTGAGGAATGGCTGGCAGATCTTAACATCAGCGATGCCCAGGTCGACTACTTTAAGGGTGTCTTGGAAACCAACCGTGACGTGCGTTGGACGTTCGCCTTCGTGCACGCGCCGCCCTTCTATTCGCCAATGACTGACAAGAAGGATCCCGGCAATTTCCTCAAGATTGAAGCCTTGCTGGCTGACCGCCCTTTCACCATCTATTCCGCGCACACCCACACCTACCACTACGACCAGCGCAACGGCCGTGACTATATTACAACCGCCACCAGCGGCGCTATGAATGTGGTCAGGCCCGGCGCCATGGATCATGTGGTCTGGGTCACCATGACTAACCAGGGCCCCAAGATCGCCAACCTGCTGATGAACGGCATCATAAACAAGAAGGGGCCGCCTGAAGATGATGATTTGGAGGCAATCGGTTTGTACAGACCGAAGGCTTAGTCCTGAGATAGGGATTAGAGAACACGAATGCCAGTAATCGTCCAGGTGCCCGGAACGCAAGTTTTCTGGTATGTCCGATCTGTAAAGTGATTGGGCTAAGGACTCGTTCCTTATAAAGAAGGCGCTTAAAGCAGACACCTGGAGGAGACCGGATCCTCAGATCCGGGCCGGGGATCTGAGGATCCCC
>DOXE01000519.1 GCA_003519205.1 Chloroflexota bacterium | reverse complement strand
GCCGTTTTTGTCACCTGGTTATAATCGCCCTGGCTCGGCTGAATATTGCCTAAGCCAGGTCCGCCCCGCATCACGTCTACGATGACCACCGGCACCTCAGAGCCGGCAATATAGCTGAAGCCCTCTTGCATCAGGCTGATGCCTGGGCTACTGGATGAAGTCATGGCCCTGGCCCCCGCCGCGGCCGCGCCATAAACCATATTTATGGCCGCCACCTCGCTTTCGGCCTGTAGGAAAACACGGTCCAGCTCGATCATGCGTTTGGACATGTGCTCCAACAATTCAGTTTGGGGGGTGATAGGATAGCCGAAATACGCTTCGCATCCCGCCCGAATCGCTGCCTCGGCAATCGCTACATTTCCCTTAAGCAACTGCTTGGGCATGGCCCCTCACCTCCCTTGTCCTAGCGGGCACATCCCGGTAAACGGTGATGCATCCATCTGGACATACCACAGCGCACAAAGCGCAACCAGTACAATCATGTTCCGGGTCTAAAAGAATGACAGGCCGGTATCCCTTACTATTGAACAGATCGGCCAGTTCGATGACGTCCTTCGGGCAAGCATCACGGCATAATTCGCAACCCTTGCACCGCTCGACGTCAATCACGATTCGACCTCGAGCCATCTATTACCTCCGATGAGAACTCTAACGTATTGATCCAGACAACTAATGTGGTTCTACAAGTTAAAATGGGCGAGAAGGCCCCCTGAACCCACATTCGCCTTACGGTTGACGGTGAACGGTGGCGAGAGTTGTTAAAGTTCGCGCCGTCAACCGCCGATCCAGTAAACTTCGGTTTTTCAACCACTATCAGTATGTCAAAAAATCGCGTCTAATCGTAGTGACTAAAAGCAGAGAATCGAGCGATAAATGTCACAAGCTAACCCTCTTAAACCGTTAATTGGACCCTTTTTTCCCTTTTACCGGTTACGATGCCCCTTCGACCCCGGCTAAAAGTAGATCCTCTAGCCACACATCATCGTCCATAATCTGACCTTTCCAATCTGGTAGCAGTCGATCCAGTAGCTTGGCCTGAGCCATGCCCGTGTAATAGAAACGGGTATCCCCTTCCCGGCTTGCCTGCCGGTTCATCTGATCGATCTCTTGGGTCCAACGACTATCGAAAGTTCCATACTCCCTAAAATCAGGATCATTGGCCATCTCCGGCACAAAGGTGTAGCTAGCATCGTTCGCTGCCTGTCGCCAAATCTCTAATTCAACATACTTGGCTAGACCTTCCAACCACTCAAAGCGGCGTTCAAAATTTACCAGTTCCGAGCTTAAATCTCCTTCGCTTCGCCTTGCCGAACGCTGCCCCAAGAATTGGTCTGCAAAGGCGGCCGCTTCGCGATCGGAAGCAGCCGCCAGAGCTTGCTCCAACAATTCGACCTCCCTTTGCCAGGCTTCGCCCATCGCCTCGTCGACCGACCAGTAAGAATCCGCCACTACATAAGCCCGTTCTGCGTCGTCGAATCGTGCTTGGGCTTCCTGGACTTGGAAGACATGAAAAGATTCATGCAAAACGCCACTCATTTGCACTTCACTGGGCTGGATAAGTAAACGGTAGGGCACGATCTGCTTGAAGGGCAATGGTAAGGCGTCTTTGATCATCTCGCGGACAAACAGATCTGTTTCCAGCTTCGTGGCCATGCTGGCAACCCAACGATCTCCAATTCGCACGGCAAAGTTTTCGTGCTCGTCTGTCGGCCGACTAAAATAGGGCTGACCCTGGAATTCGTCATTGGCGACTTCGCTCCAACCCGGCGGCGCCTCCTCAAATCCAACCAGGTAAGAATAATCTCGATTCCAGATCAAAACCGGGACTTCAGCCGCGCCCCACCCTGGCCAGACAGTTTCACCCAGCTCCTGTTTCAGGTTCAACGTTTCAGCCAACCGGGCTTTATCCAGCGATGAAAGTCGATCAGTGGACTCCGTTCCGTCGGGCAGGGTCAGATTACTCAGGCCAGACAAACCAGCTGCCAGGAAGCAGAGGGCCAGTAGGCCGGCGACGACAATGATCAGAGTCCGGCCACAACCAGGCCTCTTGCGCCGATCATCATCGCGCTCGAGGCTGGTCTCTTCGGTCATCTTTTTTCTCCTACCATCAGGTTTCCTCAGGATAATAAGCCCGAACCCAATCTTCACCCCGGCGTTCCGCCCGTTGCAACTTCCTGATGTGATTCCGAATATGGGACTCGATGGCCGGTAACCTTTCGGCCACACACTTAAGCCGACCCCCGTACTTTACCGGATACATTACCTCCCAATCTGGCAGACACTGCAAAGCTTCTTCCAACCTCTTTTGATATTGGACGAAAAGCCGGGCTAGTTCCTTCATCGTCTTGCCCTCAAATGCGCATGTGGCCTCGGCGTTCAATTCCGCGTACGTTCCCTTCTTGAGCTCCGGCTTGCATCCGTCGACCAGAGCCTGGGCAATGGCCACGTACTCCCGGTGCCAGAATACCAGGTGCGACAATACCTCTCGGGCTGATTGATAACCATCACTTAACGATTCCTCCGTTTCGATAAAGAAGGTCACAGCCTCATTCACCGTGTTGGTCAGCTCCCGGAGTGCTAACTGGCGTTGATTTTTTTGTTGAGGCATCAGACTCCCATCCTAACTCTGCCTATTTGCATAACGACGATCCAGTTTGTGAATTATTGCACAATTGATATCGAACAGGCAAAGTTAGCATCTATGCTATAATGAAACAGACGGAAAAGATGAAGAGTGAAGAAAACTTCCTTATCCCAAGCGAGAGCTTTGAACCAGCTTACCTGGCCCTTTACCACAGCGGCGAGTTACAAAGACGGGTCCAGACAGCTGTAGCCGGATTGGCCGATTGCCGTGCCTGTCCCCGCGACTGTGGCGTCAACCGGCTGGAGGATAAGACGGCCGTTTGTAAAACCGGCCGTTACGCCATCATCAGCAGCTACTTCCCCCATTTCGGCGAAGAGGATCCCTTACGCGGCTGGAACGGTAGCGGCACCATCTTCTTTTCCATGTGTAACCTGCGCTGTGTTTTCTGCCAGAATTTTGACATCAGTCAGGTAAAGTCCGGCTTTGAAACCCCTCCCGAACGGCTAGCCCAAATGATGTTGGAATTGCAGCATTTGGGTTGCCACAACATCAACTTTGTCNNCGGCGTCGTCGACATCTACATGCCCGATTTCAAGATGTGGGATGAACGCCTGTCTCTAAGGTATCTAAAGGCTAAGGATTATCCTCAGGCCGCCCGGCAAGCGTTCAAGGAGATGCACCGGCAGGTCGGCGTGTTGAAGATGGATGAGAATGGCCTGGCCAAGCGTGGGGTTTTGGTACGCCACCTGGTCATGCCGGATGATATCGCCGGCACGGAAGAGATCATGCGTTTCCTGGCCGAAGAGCTCTCCCCGGATACTTACGTCAACATCATGGACCAGTACCGGCCGGCTGGAAAAGTTAACCGGGGTAAATATGAGGAGATCAACCGGCGCACCACCAGTCGCGAGGTGCAACAGGCGCAGAAAGCGGCCGAGAAAGCCCGGCTGTGGCGTTTCGATCAGCGGCAGCCGCGTTGGTTTTTTATCCGCTAAGGTAAACTCCTTACTGGTCTAACATTGTCAAATTAGTTTGCCGCCAAACCCGGCTAGCAAGTCCGCCATCAGAGAACCGGTAACAGGTAATCGAAAGCGCTCAGAGCAGCTTTCGCCCCTTCCCCAACGGCGATCAAAACCTGCTCGGCATAGGCATTGGTCACATCGCCAGCCGCGAAAAGCCCCGGGCATGAGGTGCGATTGACGTTGTCCACCATCACCCGGCCTTCTTCATCCAAGTCGACCAGATCCCGCACTATTTCAGAGTTAGGAATGAGACCCAGTTCCACAAATATGCCATCAACCGACAACTCTTTTCTCGTCCCCTCTGGTGCCTTGATGATCATCCGTTCGGTAAATTCATTGCCCAAGATCTCCTCCACAGAATATCCTTCCCAGACGATAACCTTGGGATTAGCCAGGAAGTGCCTGGCCAGTCTGGTATCCAGGATCTCTTTGGAATGGATCACCAGGTTGACGGTCTCGGCCACCAAAGATAATTCATTGACAGCCCGAAGGGCCAGCGCCCCATCCCCAATGACAGCCGTTTGTTTGCCGAGAAAGAGGGGCGCATGACTGATGGCTGAGTAACTGAGCCCCCGGCCAATGAATTCATCTTCACCTGGCACACCTAGTTGCCGTACTCGCGAACCGGTGGCTAGAATGATGCTCCGGGCCTGCAGGCTATCACCCTCGGCCGTGATCACATCAAAGATCTCCCTCTCCTTTTTAATGGCCTGGACCGGATCCAGACGACGAGCAAATTCCAGGTAATCTAATTCCCGCCAGAACTTATCCACGATCTCAACGCCCCGGATCACCAGGTGGTTCTCCATATCGGGCATTTCCATGCGATAATTGGTTTTACCACCCAGATCTCGGCTGATTAGAAAGACATTCAATCGTTTACGAATGGCATAGATAGCGGCTGTGAGCCCGGCCGGTCCCCCACCGACGATGATCAAATCGTACATCGATTCACCTCCAAATGCCTGTTACCCAAATCATAATCGACATGCTATAAGTAGGGCAGTGATAAACGGCATACATTGCCGTCGACAAATGTCATCAGGCACATTAGATTGGTAGGACCAGCGTTGCATAATCCATTTGCCTATCGTCTCATAAAATAAGGGACGATGACTGTCTTATTTGATGCCACCATATCAGGCCAACCAACAAGGTCTGAAAAAACTCGTATGCCTTACCATACCAGTTTATACCCACTATTTGGGTTGCTGGGGAGAAAATTGAGTTATGTCTCTTTTCAAGCAATTCGAATCGATTTCTGCCATAAGATTCCAATTAGGACTTAAGAAAACGGTTTTCACCCATAGCTTTTTAGCCGCCACTGCTCTCTTTTTGACTTCTTGCTGGCGAGAAACCAATCTACCAACACGCATTCCAACGGCAATTCCGGCCCAGGATGAGGCTGGGATGATAGCAACTGCGACGCTAACGCCATCGCCAACACCTGAGCCAACCAGTATCACCATCCTTTCGCCGGGTGAATATAGCGTCATAGATTTGGGACAACCAGTGGAATTTGTTATTTCGGCTACAGATCCGAATGGCATCCGGCTCGTCACCCTGACTTCCAATGGCTCGAATATTGGAACCTTTCAGGACGTTGAACAAAACGAATTGAACTTCAATCAGGAGTGGACGCCAAATTATGCCGGTACGCATGAGATCATCGCCAGTGTGACTAGCCGGACTGGCCAGTTAACGTCCGCGGAGCCAATTACCATCAGGGTAGTCGACAGCCAGATGCTGGCTCAAAACGCCCCCATATGGGCTAACGTCGAAGGCAATGTAAATGAAATACGTGGTCTGGCCGCCTTGGCCCCGATTGAGCCTATTTTGTTAACACGTGCGGAACTGAAGCAACGATTGCAGGCCGATTTCTTCTATACAGAGGAAGATGCCCAACGGGACGTCTTGGTGATGCACGCTTTCGAATTTTTACCTCGCGATTTTGACCTTTACCGGCTTACCCACCGTTATTTGGGAGACAGTCTCATTGGATTTTACGACCCGGCAACGAAGGAATTTGTGGTCCTCAGCGACGACAAAGAGGTAAATCCATTGGAACAATGGGTATTCGCCCACGAATTTATGCATGCTTTACAGGACCAGCATTTCCAATTGAGTTTAATTACCGATACGACGCTGAGCTCCGAAACAAATTTGGCCATTCGAGCCCTGGCTGAGGGCGAAGCGGAGCTGGTACAGGAGATTTATATTGAGCAAGGCTTCTTCACCCAAGAAGAGTTGATTGATATTTTCAACCTGATCAGCCGCACCCGCCAACGTGAAGTACCTAATATACCGTCGGTCATCGTCAACTCTTTCTTATTTCCGTATACAGTCGGCCGCGATTACGCTGAGACGCTCTACCTGCAGAATGGTTGGGAAGGCTTGAATGTTGCCTGGCAGAACCTGCCACAATCGACCGAGCATATCATCCATCCTGACCGGTATTTGGCTGGCGATCTACCGGAAATCGTAGCTCTGCCGCCTCTCACCGATACCCTGGGCATTGGCTGGACACGTCTGGAGGAAGCGACCTTGGGCGAGTTCCTATTGCGAGAGTATCTGGGCCAACAATTAGACGAAACTGAAGTGGAGACGGCGGCAACTGGCTGGGGCGGTGATCGTTATGCCGTCTATTGGCACCAGGATAACGAAGAGTTGGTGATGGTACTGCGCCAGACCTGGGACACGCCTGCTGACAAAGATCAATATGAAATGGCCTTTACTAAATTCGCCGGCAGCACTTACGGCTCGCAAGGTCAAACGCAATCTGACGGCGGGACGTGTTGGCGAGGGGGTGATGCCCTTTGTTTCTACCCCTCAGCAGGCCAGACCGTAACTGTTCGAGCTCCGGATCTGGAAACGGCCGCTGCGGTGGCAGCCGTTGTTAAGGAGTAAAAGTCCCTAACTATCAGGATTCACCAAGCGGCCGGCGAAAAGGACGGTGCCCGTCTCATTGTCCCGAATCAAAAACAGGAACGGCCGGTCCAGCTTCATGATCACCTTGTCTTCAATGGGGGCGGCCGCCATCTCGGCCATGATCACTGCCGTAGCTGCGGCCGCTTCTGTCCCCTCTTCATCTACGGCCACGAAAGCTTTGTGTACCACGTCGCTGATGAATAAGTCGCGAGCGCCGGTCATGCCCGAAAAATCAGCTTCACCGCTGAAAGCCGAAGGCATTCCCATTTCAGCCAACGTCTCCGAAAGGTTGAATTCGGATTCGAAGGTGAACTTGGGCACCGAGAGTTCAACCATTTGAGTGGCAAAACCTCGCTCAATTTCGTCTAACAATTCGGTTGAAAACGTTTCCTCTATTTCTGTGAAGCGCCCTTCGGCAGGTAAAATGAAGAGCATCGAAATCGGTGCTCCTTGATAAGGCAGTGACACCGCCTGGTAGCCATCCCCCTCCGTGTAGAGAAACGGTTCGGTTTGGGACATCATGCGCACGGTCTCCTGGCTTCCATCTAATAAGGTGAAGGGCTCATCGTGAGTGACGTCCTCCTCAAATTGGAACAACCACTTACCGTTGAAATAGATGGCATTAGTCAGAACCAGGCGAACCGAGCTGTTGAGTAATCCAGGCGAGATAAGGTCTTCTATCTTGCCTTCTGTCTTGTCGCTAACCCAATTGTTTATGATTTCCGCCGCACCTTCTGGATCTTCCCCAAAATCCAGTGTGCGCAGGCCAGCGCCATATTGCTCGGCCAACAGATCCAGGAATTCGGGTAAAAATTCATAGCCTTCTTGTCCCCAAATGGCGTTGGCCACGTTCAATTGGAAGTCATCATCTCCCTGACCATAAGTATTTAGGGTGGTGTCTAAAGCGTTAAAGGTTGGATGTAAAAGTGGTTGTGGCTGCTCAAAGTGCAAGGTATCGGCCATTTCAGCTTCAGTTCCACTTCGCGCGCCAGCATAGGTCATGGCCAGGGCCATGGAGATGCTATAAGGTGAGTAAAAAAGGTTGCTATCCTTGCCCTTCAACCGTTGATAAAGGTCAAAGGCGAAGGCGCTGTTCCCGGCCACCAACTCGGCCGTCTCTTCTTCTGTCGCCGTTACCTCCAGGCGTTCTTTATCTGATTTAACTTCGCCTGAAGCAACCGATGCGTCACAACCGACGGCCAAGATCAAGAGACCCAAACCGGCCACTAACCAAAGCACATGCTTTATACTGCCCTTGTTCATCACGATCTGCCTCCGCAAGTCAATCCTTGTTCG
>DOXE01000415.1 GCA_003519205.1 Chloroflexota bacterium | reverse complement strand
TCATTTTTTCCATGAGCTCATTTAACCAATCGGTTGTGCGTAACGGAGCCTCGTCAGACTCTTTTCCGACAGTCGTGCGTTTTTGTAAGGATCGATCATCGAGCTCATCAGTCATTTTACCGACGAGTTTATCCAACCAGCCCGTCGTTGGTTCACGATCTCCATGGTCTGTGGAAACCATCGTTTTAATTCTTTCTTCTTGTGTAATTGCTTGATCAAGACGATCAGTCACCTTCGTCGCCACCCTATCGAGCCAGAAATCAGCCAGCTCAGGATCCTCGGGTATCTCTCCAGAAAGGGCGATTTCTTCTAAAATTACCTCCTCAAGCCAATCCATCGCTTCCGCTAATTCATCTGGTATGTCGACAGGAGACAACTCTTGTTCTTCTGCATCGAAATAGGTTAATAAATGAGAATCGCTGCTTTCTTTATAATCGACATGCTGAGATTGATCGACTTCCTCGATCAGTGCGACAACCGCAGTTGAAAAATGCTGAACGGCTTCACCACCACGATAATCCCATTTTTCTGTTAACAGTTTGATCCAGGTATGGCAAGCTTGTCGATGGTTGCCAGTTCGCGCCAGTTCTATGGCGAGGTCATACAAGCTTGTTCGTCGGTACTCATTAATTGCCAGTTTTAGTTTTTCCTGAACATCCCTGAATTCAGGATCGGCACGAGCAACTTCTTGAAAGAACTGGATAGCACTTTCCCACTCTTCATTTTGTAAATCTAGCTCCCCCTTTTTATACAATTCGTTAAGCCGGTTAAATTCTTCTTCAGATTTTTCATTTCGATATAAAGTTGCGGCAGCATCAGCCAGCAAGGCAAAGCTTTCGTTACCAATCTTGTCCTCTGTAGCTAAACTTGAGGCAATCGCTTGAATCTCCAGCCAATCATCGATATCGTGAACATTTTGTGCCCGGGTAAGTATTTCCATAAATCCAACGAATTGCTTGTTCCGATTTTCAATACGGATTTTAATAGACCTAAATGCCTCAACTAATTCCTCCGCTTTGGAGTACTGATTAATTGGAAGCGCGGACAATTCCTTCACAAACATCTCTACCTCAACATCATCGTAGGATGTTGGCATGGAAATAACAGGGGGTAATTCTGAAGAATCATTGTCAATTTCAGCAGAAAGTTCGCCATCGGCCGGAGACCGTCCTGTGATCATCTCAAAAGCGAGGACAGATAGTTGTGAAACATGATTTGGGGGAGACTGATTTTGATCATCTTCGTCCAAATAAGGCCAACCATGATTGATAAGGATAGCCAATGGCGGTTCACTTTCATCTTCGAGTATGACATCACTAAGATCAAGATTCTGGTATACCAGCCCTTTTTCCAGTGCGTAATCAAGGGCACCAGCTATTTGAGATAAGATAGCTATCGTCTGATCCAATTGAAAACGCTTGTGGTGATCCAGGTACTGTCGTAATGTCTCGCCTTGCACCAGTTGCATAGCCAGGAAGAAATCCCCAGCATCGTCTCCGGAGTCAAAGACTTGTACGATGTTTGGATGGTCTAATTCGGTTGCAATTCTTGCATCGTTTATTAGACGTTTCATTACATCATTGGAGTCTACTCCATTGGTATTCAGCACTTTGAGCGCAATATCAAGATCTCTCTCCGTATCTTGTGCACGAAAGTATGTGATGAATTCGCTACGGCTGAGTTCATCCAAAATTTCGTATTTATCGATCTTTCTCATCAAGACTAGACCCCAAATAGATTGCGAACATCCTGGTTGATAACTCAGTCTTGCTTGCCGTTCTCAAATCCACTTTCATCAGGTGATTGCATGAGCCACTCTTCCAACCCCTTGCGAGAGAAGCGCCATGCGCCGCCAACTTTCCTGCCAGGAAGCTTTTTTTCTTTTGCCAATCGATAGACTGTTGATTCGGCCAGCTTCAAATAATCGGAAACTTCGGAAACGGTTAGGACAGCATCAGGTTCGTTAATCGACACGCCAATTTTCCTCCGTGCTTTTGGGATTCGGCTCCACATGACAGACTGCGTGGCGATCCCTTAAAATTTCCTTAACCCTTAAAACAGTATAGTTTTTTCTTCACACTATGTCAATATCATTTTTGCTTAATTTTGACGTTCTCTCATTACTATTGTCGAAAATTCGAGGGATTTTGGATACTATAGCCAGATATAAGAGACAGGCACAATTAGTTTGGATACAATAGAGATATGAACCAATCATTATCAAAAGAAACAATAGACGCGATTATTGGTGGATATCACGGCGATCCGTTTTCCGTATTGGGTCCCCATGAACAAAATGGAAACCTGGTCATCAGAGCATATTTACCCCAAGCTTCCTCGGTCGAGGTTAAAACAGAAGATGGTGCAAAGTATCCAATGGTGAAAATTCACAATGATGGTTTTTTCGAAACCGTCATTGAAAAACAAAAACTACCCTTCAACTATCGTCTGTTGCTCAACTTTCCAGATGGTAGCCAGGATTTGTATGCTGATCCTTATGCATTCCATGACACCTTGACGGATTTTGATGAGTACCTTCTAGCCGAAGGAACCCATCTTTATATGTACCGGAGACTCGGGGCTCACCTGACTGAAAATGCTGGTCAATCTGGGGTTAGTTTTGCCGTGTGGGCTCCTAATGCTCTTCGAGTTAGTGTGGTTGGCGATTTCAATAACTGGGACGGCCGTCGACACCCCATGCGCTTCCATCATGATAGTGGCATCTGGGATCTTTTTATTCCCGGGATTGGAGAGGGAACCTTATACAAATTTGAGGTCAAGACGCGTTATATGAACTACACCGTCTTGAAAGCAGATCCGGTTGGCTTCTTGAGTGAAATGCGACCTCGAACTGCGTCAGTCGTTTGGAATCTCGACAAATATCAATGGAACGACGACGATTGGCTTAAGAATCGCCATTTTCATAACAGCCTTAACAGACCAATAAACGTTTATGAAGTGCATTTAGGCTCCTGGCAGCGAAAACCAGGCAATGAATGGTTAACCTATTCAGATTTAGTCGAACGGTTGATTCCTTACGTGAAGGAAATGGGCTATACCCATATAGAACTTATGCCAGTTGCCGAACATCCTTATGATGGCTCTTGGGGGTATCAAGTGACTGGCTACTTCGCCGTGACCAGTCGCTACGGTACACCAGAGGAGTTTATGGCTTTCATCGACAGATGTCACCAAGCTGGAATTGGGGTGATTCTGGATTGGGTCCCTGCCCATTTTCCGCGCGACCAGCATGGACTTGCTTTTTTTGATGGAACATTTCTCTATGAACATGCCGACCCACGCCTGGGTGAACAACCTGACTGGGGAACGCTTGTGTTTAACTTCGGCCGGAACGAGGTCAGACAATTCCTGGCTAGCAATGCAATTTTCTGGTTGGACAAGTATCACATAGATGGCTTGAGAGTAGACGCCGTGGCATCGATGCTCTATCTAGACTTTTCCCGCGAGAAGGGTCAATGGATTCCCAATCGTTATGGTGGTCGTGAAAATCTTGAGGCAATTGACTTCATCCGTTTTTTTAATGATCGAGTCCATGCTGAATACCCAGGTGTGCTTACAATCGCCGAGGAATCAACTGCTTGGTCCGGTGTCACGAAGCCAGTGAGTGATGGAGGATTAGGCTTTGATCTCAAATGGAATATGGGTTGGATGCATGATACGCTTCAATATATTACGAATGATCCTATCTATCGATCATATCATCATGGTACGTTGACTTTTTCGCTACTATATGCCTTCAGCGAACATTTCCTATTGGTATTTTCTCACGACGAGGTTGTACATCTCAAAAAGAGCATGTTGGATAAAATGCCTGGTGATTTGTGGCAGAAGTTTGCCAATCTACGGGCGCTTTATGCTTATCAAATTGCCCACCCTGGTAAAAAGATGCTGTTTATGGGTGGCGAGTTTGGCCAGTGGCGAGAATGGACAGAGGCCCATAGTCTGGATTGGCATTTGCTGGAAGAAAACGAGAAACATCGCCAATTACAGGGCTTTGTTAAGAGGTTGAATGGTTTGTATTGTGAGCAAGAATCGCTATACGAAAATGACTACTCTTGGGAAGGCTTCTCCTGGATTGACTTGCACGATGCCCAGCGCAGCGTACTTGCCTTCTCGCGACATGCTCCAAGTTCGGGCGATTCTCTGTTTGTGGTCTGTAATTTTACCCCTGTTGTTCGGCACCAATACCGGCTTGGCGTCCCGACGGCCGGCTACTATCATGAAATACTCAATAGCGATGCACAGGAATTTGGCGGTAGCGGCATTGTAAATAGCCCACAAATGGAAGCGACCGCAACACCATCTCACGAACAGCCCTTCTCAATCGAGTTTACCCTTCCTCCATTGGGTGTAATCTATATTAAAAAAATTTAGCTAAGTGTAGTTGTATGTACTGAGGCTTAAGGCCTATCGACGATTCGCCGGNNGATAGAATTTAGAATGAGTTGGAGGATAGACTAAATTGGCTAATACAGCATCTGCAAAAAAACGAATACGCAGCTCAGCTCGGCGAAGGGAAAGAAATAGCCATTTCCGCTCGGCCGCTAGGACCTATGTTAAAAAGACCCGATTTTTAATCCAGCAGGGTGATCTTGAAGCGGCTGAATTGATGTCACGAAAAGCAGCCAGCACATTAGATAAAGCGGCCAGAAAGGGAATTGTGCATAAACGGAATGCATCAAGACGTAAGAGCCGTCTCATGAAGGAGCTGTCTTTGGCGCAAAAGACGAAAACTTAATTGATTCAATAGCAATATAGCGAATTCTTTGAGTATAACCAGACACCATCTTCACGATGGTGTTTTTTATTGGCATTAAAGCGATTGATCTAATTTCGCTTGAGATGCCTTATTTGAGATCGGATGGAATGCGAAAGATATAACCCACCCCACGAACAGTTTTTAGAAATTTTGGTCTGGCCGGGTTGTCTTCAATAATTTCACGAATCCAGCGAATATGAACATCTAAGGTTCGCGTGTCTCCAAAGTAATCCGTCTCCCAAACCGTTTCCATTAAATGGTGCCGGCCGATTACCTCATTTGGATGGTAAAGAAATTCCGACAATAAAGCGGCTAGTTTTGGGGTAAGCCTGCTTTCGCCGTGGCCAGCCACATCGACAGAACGTTTGGAAACGAAGAAAGTTAAATTTCCTGCCCGAACGATCTCCTCTTTTAGATCATCAGCTGGCAATAATGCCCGTATTCGATTAAGCAGCTTCCGGGAAGTAAATGGTTGGACCAAGTATATATCCGCTTCGGCTGAGCGATCTTCTAATTGGCCTTCTTTCCGGCAATGAATGATCGGTGTATCGCCCAGCTTCTTTCGCAGTCTACGGCAGGTTCGCACCCCGCTGGAACGCATAGAGGATGAATCGACGACCACAAGATCCGAACGATTCGTGCTCAGCCAAGCCATTGCCTCGGAGCCTGTCCCGGCTACTTTTACATTAAAATTCGCTTTTAAAAGAGCAGGAGCGAGTGATTCACTCCCAGCGCTTTTACTCTCTATTAATAATATAGTCGCCGCTCTCATTCCCATTCCCTCTTGTTGGTCACCCCGCTGCCATTATACGTCTAGAATGGGCTAAAGCAACCTTAAGTTGCTAGCAATGTTGGCAGGCTTGACAGCCCAGTGACGCAACCATATAATCCAAACCTATATCTAGTGCGAGTGTAGTTCAGCGGTAGAACGTCAGCTTCCCAAGCTGAATGTCACGGGTTCGAGTCCCGTCACTCGCTTAAATTCAC
>DOXE01000336.1 GCA_003519205.1 Chloroflexota bacterium | reverse complement strand
AATCTTGTCTATTTTTAGGAGAAAACAAGCGTGAAAGGACTGATTTTAAGTGGTGGAAAAGGGACGCGTCTTTATCCCCTGACTTATACTAGTGCCAAACAGCTTATCCCTGTAGCTAATAAACCGGTCTTATTTCGAGTCATTGAGTCTATACGAGATGCGGGGATTTCCGAAATTGGCATCGTCGTCGGCGATACGGCCGAAGAAGTTCGGGACGCTGTAGGGCGGGGCGGCCGTTGGGGCGTGAATATCACTTACATCCAACAAGATGCGCCACTGGGACTGGCCCATGCGGTCAAGATCTCGTCAAATTTTCTAGACAACGATCGATTTGTGATGTTCCTCGGTGATAATGTGATCGAGGGTGGGATCAGCCAGTTGATATCTGAATTTGCGCATAGTGATTGGAATAGCCAGATCGTTCTAACCCGAGTAGATCATCCCGAACGCTACGGTGTGGCCGAATTAGACGACGATGGCAAAATCAACCGCCTGGTTGAGAAACCCAAGAACCCACAGAGTGATTTGGCCCTGGTCGGCATCTACATGTTTGATGCCTCTGTTCTAGAGGCTGTTCATGCGATTAAACCGTCCTGGCGTGGGGAGTTGGAGATAACTGACGCGATTCAGTGGCTCGTCGATCATGGAAACTCTGTTCACCCTTATATCCACCGTGGTTGGTGGATCGACACCGGAGAACCGGGACAAATGCTCGAAGCCAATGACCTTGTCCTCGAGGAATTGGATTACCAGATTGAAGGATATGTCGATCGAGATAGCAAGGTTGGTCGTCGAGTTACTGTGGAGCAGGGGGCTGAAATCATCAATAGCGTCGTTCGTGGTCCGGCGATCATTGGCCAGGATACGCGGGTAGTCAATAGTTATATCGGTCCCTTCACCAGTATTTACCATCATGTAACTATCGAAGACAGTGAAATTGAGCATTCGGTAGTCCTGGAATATAGTCACATTAAGGGAATCGGTGCTCGAATCCAGGATAGCCTTATCGGCCGGTATGTGAGTATCGAGCGATCACCCATTAAGCCGAAATCCCACAAAATGACCATAGGCGATCACAGTCAAGTTGGCATTCTCTAAGTTGAATAAAGGTTTTTTTTGATTGGCTCGAGCTTAGAGTTGTAGTTCAGTTTTTTGAATGAAATCAGTTGTCATAAGCTGAAAACCCTGAATTTTACCTGTTTAAGACCCAATAATTATGCGAGCTTTATTACAGAGAGTGAAAAAAGCGAGTGTATCGGTCGACGGCCGGACAATGGGTCATATTGGACCTGGCTTCGTGGTCTTATTAGGAATTACACATACGGATAGCGAGGTTGAGGCAAAATGGCTGGCCAATAAGATTGCTGACCTCCGGCTGTTTGAAGACCAGATGGGCAAGATGAATCTCTCGCTTTTTGACGTAGATGGGAGCGTGCTCGTCGTCTCGCAATTTACCTTATATGGGGATGCACGCAAAGGGCGCCGACCGTCCTTCACCAAAGCAGCCGATCCAACTCATGCAGAGCCTCTGGTAACTTACTTTGCCGACCGGTTACGCCAGCGTGGCCTTATAGTTGAGACAGGCGTGTTTGGCGCCTTTATGCAAGTAGAGATTCATAACGATGGTCCGGTCACCTTAATGTTGGAAAAGTGAATGGTCCAACGAGAAATTTATGATGTCTTGGCTCAGCTTTTATGGAAGAAGTTGATAATGAGAAGTGGAAAATATTTTATATATTTGTGCCTTATGGCATTGTTTTTTGCATCATGTTCGTCGGATCCGCTTACGCAAGAAGAGCCGAAAACCGCTTCGGTTCAGGCGATTACAGATAAAACTGCTGAGCCGGTTGTGGCGACAAGTGAGCCCAAGGTCGCCAGCAAACCTCCAACGCCAACCCAATTGCCAACTGTAGCTGTCCAACCGACGGCAACGGATATTCCCGTTTCTCCTACGGCTACCGCAATGCCAGCGTTGCACTTTGATGTCGATCAACTTCCGTATAAAGCCAGTGATTGTAGCGACAAGTACCCTTGTAATGATGACGCAGACGGATGGGAGAATCGACTGCAGGTGCCCCCGGGCTTTGAGGCTTCCTACTTCGCCCGCGTTGACGACTTTCCGACTAGCATCACCTTTGGTCCTGACGGATTGCTATATGTGGCCGGGTGGTCGGGTACCGTTTATACAGTCGATGACAGGGCCAAGGTTAAGGAGTATGCGACAGGGCTACTCGTGCCGACTGGCATCGCATTTAATCCCATTAACAACAAACTCTATGCCTCTAGCCGGGTCACCGATACCAATGTTGGCGGAGAGGGGCAGGTATCGGTCTTCGAAGAGGGCGAGTTTAGGACGATAATTGATGGTTTACCTTGTTGCTACATCGGTATGCATGGGCCTAACGGCATCGCTTTTGACGTTGAAGGCTTCGGTTTCGTTGGCGTTGGTGGCCGGGCGGATCATGGCGAGATCCTGGTTGAACCCAACCAGGGTGAGCAAGATTTTTTGCAGTCGAATGAAGCGGCCATTCTTCGCTTTAGCCCAGATGGTCAAATTGTGGAAGTTTATGCCCGAGGCTTTCGAAATCCATATGATATCGCCTGGGACAGCCAGGGAAATTTATATGCTACCGACAACGGCCGCGATCCCGATCCCCTCACCGGTGAATCACCACCAGACGAAGTACACTTGGTCATTCCAGGCGGTGAACACGGTTATCCTTATTACGAATGCTCGACATGCTTTGGCATACCTGAAGATGTGGACGTAATCCCACCGATCCTGGAATTGGTTCCTCATGGCGCTGTGACCGGCATTACGGCTTATCAGAATGAGCGATGGCCTGAATATCACGACGACTTATTCATCGTTTTGTGGAGCGCATTTGAAGGTGCCCAAAAGGTAATCAGAATGAGTCCAGATTCGGGGGAAAGTAGTGATTTTGCGACAGGTTTTGCCCAACCGATTGACGTGACGGAGGGGCCGGACGGTAGTCTATATGTCGCCGATTACGCCACAGGTATCATTTTTAAGATTACTTTTCCTGAATGATCCATTCATCCCTTGCAACCCCTTTGTTATAATTGCCGTATATGGATATGAAAGAAGGCTTCAAAGTGGTCCAGGATCGGGTCGTCGCAGCGGCCGCTCGCGTTGGGCGGCGGCCTGAAGGTGTAACCGTTGTGGCCGTCACCAAGACGTGGCCGGCCGATATCGTCGTGGCTGCTTATGAAGCTGGCATTCGACATTTTGGCGAAAATCGGGCTGAGGAACTGGCAGCTAAACGTCCAATCGTCGAATCGGAACTAGGCCATAACAGTGGCATTATCTGGCATGCAATTGGTGCCCTGCAAAGCCGAAAGACGAACTTTGTGGCAGAAAACGCTGATACGTTTCACGCTCTGGACCGGTTGAAAATTGCGAACCGATTATCGAACCATTTAGTAGAAATTGGACGTGATCAGGATAAGGCGTTGCAGGTATTCATTGAAGTGAATGTTTCAGGTGAATCAAGCAAAGCTGGCCTGGATTGTAACCATTGGGAAGATGACGAATCCCAGCAAAAAAGATTGCTTGACCTTGCCCGAACGACGGCCGAATTGCCAGGATTAGTGCCTGTTGGCTTGATGACGATGGCACCATGGCAGGTGAATGAGGATGTGATCCGCCGGGTATTTCAGAGGACGCGGCGTCTGAGTGNNCAGTTATACCAAATACGCGACCTGGTTTTTCGTCTTACCGAGCCAATCCTGGCCCCAGTTCGGCGCTTGCTGCCGAGCACAGCCGGCATTGATTTCAGTCCTATGATTGTCCTCATTGGGGCCTGGTTCTTGCGATCCCTGCTGATTCAACTCCTGTTTTAGCCCCTTCCAACGAGAGCGATTACGTGAAATTGAGCATTGTCCTGGCTGGGCGTTATTTTGCCCGGTGGAGTGAGCAAGTAGAAAAGGATCAGGCTTTGGTGGCCATTTCTTCACCAAAAGAGAGCAGCGCCTTAACCCTTTCATCGTTTGGTGCTTCGGCGTAAACACGCAAAACGGGTTCTGTTCCTGACGGCCGGATTAAGAGCCAGCTCCCATCATCCAGATAATACTTCACCCCATCCATCGTATGGACATCCTCTAAGGACACTCCCTCGATCTCGCCCGGAGCCAGGTTAACTAACAGATTAACCATATCAGACTTTGCAACCGGATGGGCCAGCTTAAGATCGATGCGGGCATATTGAGCCGGACCAACGTCATCGAGGATATCCTCTACCAGCTCGTGTAGCGGGACTCCAGCGTAGGCGATTACTTCAAGTAATAATAGGCCCATAAGAATGCCATCCCCTTCTGGAATATGTCCTTTCACACTCATCCCACCCGATTCTTCACCACCCATCAACACATTGTTGGCCAACATCTCATCAGCAATATAGCTGAAGCCGACCGGCGTCTCGACCAGAGGTAAATCATACTTTTCGGCCAGGCGATCAACCATCCTTGTAGTCGAAACCGTGCGAACGACGCGGCCGCGCCAACCCCGCTTCTCTAGCAGATAACGTAGCACTAAGGCGAAGATGCGATGCGGATCCACAAAGGCACCGTGGGCATCGACGGCCCCGATTCGATCGGCATCGCCATCGGTCGCCAGACCGACATCCCAGTGGCCTGCCTGAATAGTTGACATAAGCATACCCAGATGCTTGGCGATGGGTTCAGGGTGGATTCCACCAAAGCCAGGATTCATCTCATGGCGGATGTTTTGGACTTTGGTCCGGCCTCGGGCTAACACCTCGCTTATAACGCCACGACCTGCCCCATACATGCCATCGGCCACGACATGAAGTTCGGCCGATGAGATGATGTCTAAATCAACCAGCGTACTTAAGTGCTCATAATAGGCCCAAGAAGGATCGAACATATATATTTTTCCCTCTTGGACTGCTTTTTCAAAGCTCATTAAATTAGGGCCCCGAGCAGAGGCCAAGTTTTTTTCCAAGTGGTATTCAACTCGACCATTCTGTGCTGAGTTAGCGCTGCCACCGTAACTGGCCTTAAGCTTCACCCCGTTGTAACGCGGCGCGTTGTGACTGGCGGTGATCATGACCCCGGCCGTTGATTTTTTATTGAAGACGGTATAACTAACAGTCGGTGTCGGCGTGTCTGCCCGGGCCAACCAGGTGTGTATGTTATTGGCGGCCATCACCCGGGCTACCTCGGCGGCGTACCGG
>DOXE01000331.1 GCA_003519205.1 Chloroflexota bacterium | reverse complement strand
CCATCGGATAAGATCTTAGTTGGATCGCTATATGAGACCAGATTAGCTTTCCTCCCACGACACGGGCGTGGGCATCTTTTAACACCAAGTGAGGTCCCTTATGCAGCTAACATATATGCCCTAAAGCAACTTGGTGTCCGATATATCATCAGCGTTAGTGCCTGCGGCTCTTTGCGTGAACATCTTGAACCAGGTCACATCATTATTCCCGATCAATTGGTTGATTTCACGAAAGGCAATCGGCAACGTACCTTCTTTGGCCGTGGGCTGGTTGCCCATATCGGTGTTTCAAGTCCCTTCTCACCAGAATTCAGTAAAGCCTTAACAGAAGCTGTACGATCTGAAAATGGTGTCGTACATGAAGGTGGGAGCTTCATCACTATTGAGGGACCGCGATTTAGCACGAAAGGCGAATCGAACCTATTCCGCCAATGGGGTATGAGCATCGTTGGGATGACTACCAGTCCAGAAGCTTTCCTCGCTGCTGAAGCAGAGATCGCTTATGCTTGTATGGCTCACGTTACCGATTACGATGTGTGGCATGATACAGAAGAGCCTGTAACCGTTGAGATGGTTACAAAAATAATGTCCGCCAATACCGAGCTTGCTCAACGAGTCATCAAGCGCCTTGTCTCCACCCGTAAGGATTGGTCTGGGAACTTTTCTGCCCACTACGGATTAAAGGAGGCCCTGGCTCTGATTGGCGATTGGGGGGCCATCAATGATGAAGTCAAGCGCGACTTGAAACCCATTATCGGCAAGTATCTGAGTGACTGAACGAAAGAATAGAACCAGACTATCACCAGCTCTGGTAGGTCATTAAGTGCGAATCCCCTCATTTGCCACCTGGTATAGGAAATCTGAGCGGCAGACGAAAAATGAAGCCCTACTAATTATCCTTGTAGCAGCTTTTGTATTAATTAATGCTGTAGCCATGAGCCTTGCCTTGGAAGGTAGCCTCCGATGGAGCCATCTCTATGCCCCTGTTGTTTGGCTCGTAATCATCATTTGCGCTTACGTTGTGCTTCTCCGGACCCAATCAAGCCATGATCCTTATCTGCTACCACTGGTGGCTTTAATGTCAGGGTGGGGCCTTGTTCTAATCGACAGGCTAGCACCCAACTTCTTGAATCGCCAGCTCATCTGGCTCGTTATTGGGATCACCGTCCTTGTGTTATCTGCCGTGTTTCCACGGGATTTTGGGTGGCTTTATCGCTATCGGTATACCTGGTTGCTTGCGGGCATTCTCTTGCTGGCAACAACGCTATGGCTTGGGGTAAATCCCTCGGGTCAAGGGGCAACGTTATGGTTAAAGATACCGTTTCTTGGGAGCGTGTTTTTCCAACCTTCTGAGCTACTTAAGTTGCTATTAGTGATTTTCCTGGCCAGTTATTTCGACGACAGGAGTAGGATGTTATCCGTTAGGATCGGAAATGGCCTGCGGCCGACCTTTGCCTACCTAGCTCCCCTGTTGTTAATGTGGGGCTTTTGTCTAGTGCTCCTGGTATGGCAGCAAGATTTAGGGGCAGCGACCTTGTTCTTTACCGTTTTTTTGGTCCTACTCTACCTTGCTACAGGTAAATGGCAGTATATAACGCTGGGTTTTGTCTTGTTGTTGTTGGCTGGCCTGATAGGCTACTTTGCTTTTGATTTGGTCGCCCTACGTATCGATACATGGTTAAATCCTTGGATAGAAGCTGATTCTCGCGGCTTCCAAATCGTGCAATCCCTCTNNGTTCACTCAGATTTTGCCTTTGCTGCCATTGCCGAAGAGTGGGGCTTAATTGGATCCTTAACTATCCTTTGTTGTTTTGCTGTATTGGCTTTCCGGGGAATTCACATTGCCAGCAAATCCAACCAGCTATTTAACCTATTTCTTGCGATAGGCATTACGGTTGTTTTTTGTACCCAAGCCTTCTTAATTATGGCTGGTGTAACCAAGCTACTTCCTCTTACCGGTGTAACCTTGCCCTTCGTCAGTTATGGTGGAAGCTCTTTTGTGATGAGCAGCTTGATGATTGGCCTGTTATTGAACCTTTCAACCCGACCAAACAGAGGGCGTCCAATGACGATTGGATTGGAAATCCTGGAATAGGTAATGATGGATGTCCATAAAAACCAATATAACCGCAGTCAAATCCAGGCTAATCATATTTCAACTCATGACAATGGCCGGTTTTATCTTGATAGCTTTCGCTTTGATTTACTGGAGCATCATAAGCGGGCCTAACATCTTGACTCGGGACGACAATCCCCGTCTTATCGAGGAAGAACTCAGTATCCAGCGCGGCAGTATTTTGGACGCGAATAATGTCGCATTGGCTGAAACATTGATCCAGGAAGATGATCTACGCCGTCATTATCCTGTCGAAGGAATGGGTCCGGTCGTTGGTTATTATAGCTTACGGCATGGTACGGCCGGAGTCGAGAGTAGTTTCGATCCTTTACTACGGGGTGATATTGACGATTTTTGGTCAGATTTTTGGCGAAGGACCCAACATCAAAACCAAGTTGGAAGTGATGTTCAACTTACGGTAGATGCTCGGCTGCAACAAATGGCTGCAACATTGATCGACGACGAAAAGGGTGCGATCATACTCTTCTCGTTACCGGAGGCAAAGATCAAGGCCATGGTTAGTAGCCCAAGTTTTGATCCAAACCTATTAGACGAACAATTCGACGAACTTGTTGCGGATGAAGAAGCACCACTCATAAACCGAGTGACTCAGGGCCAATATCAACCGGGAATGGTCCTGCAACCTTTTATCATCGCCTCAGCGTTGGACTCTGGAATTATTTCAATGGAACAATTAATAGAAGGCGCTGACGAGCCAATTGTGGTCAATGGAACGGTGCTTCAATGCAACGAACCGGTTAACATTCAAGCAACCTGGATAGAAACTCTATTAAGCCAGTGTCCGGCCGCCATGACCCAGCTGGCTACCCGGCTAGGTGAAGAAGGTCTTTCAGAAATCTTCTCAAAATTTGGGTTTACAGTAGCGCCGAACTTGGAGATAGAAACCGAAGTAGGCGACGGGTTAACAATTTCTGATATTCAAATGGCGGCCATTGGTCAGGACAATCTCTCCGTTAGCCCGCTTCAAGTCGGCATGGCTTTAGCAACATTGGCCAACAATGGCGAGTTACCAAATCCTCAACTCGTTACGGCTACTGAAGATGTTAAGGGCAATTGGGTTCCGGTTGAATCTCAGCCATCAACCACCCAGGTTATTGATTCCGAGACAGCGCAGCTGTTATTAAAGTCGTTTACCCATAAAAATGAGATAGCTGAAGATCAAATCATGGTGCTATCAGGTCCAGAAGGTACAACCAATGCCTGGTATTTGGGCTTGATTCCAGGTGATTCACCCAGTTATGGCATTGTAGTCGTGATTGAAGGCCAAGAAAATTCAGAAACTGCCGTGCAAATTGGCCGGAAAATGCTGATGGCTGCAAGCGATTTATCTGGCGGAGCCTAACGCAATTTATTATTTGGTTAGTTGTTCATACCCGAAAATGTGCGTCAAGATCTTGAGCAAACTAAATCTATTNNACTGAGGCGAGATTGACGATGAGTGGATGTTGCCGGTTTACCTCTAAAATCCTTTTCGGGACCCGATACTCCTCATCCAGATATTTATAAAGGCGTTCCATTTCACGGGCAGGTGTATCATCTGGAGATACAAGGCGAACGGGACTATTTTTCAAGACTTTTGAATCACGCACCTCGATCACTCTATCGCCCAAGGTGGTTACAAATCGTCCGACAAGCAGGTTAAAATCTACTTCAGCAAGCCGGACCGACTCTTCGTCCTCCTCGGATTCTATAGATTCTTCAGGCAGTTCCAGGCTGGCATCATCGATATTCCGGAGCTTTTTTCCTTTGTATTCGTCAAGTATTGGAGCTATAAAGGTATCGAGCGGATCAATCCAATAAAGGACTTCAATATCCCTGGATTTAAAAGGATCGAGATGAGGGCTATAGGTTACGGATTGTCTGTCTTCTCCTAAGACGTAATAGATTTCATCCTGTTCTTCTGGTATACGTTTGATATATGCATCGATCGATATAGGCGTCTCATCTGATTTGGTTGAGAAATATCTGAATAATGGCAGAAGTTCGTCTTTTGCTTCCGGTTCAGTCACCAGTCCCTCTTTCAGCACCCGGGAATATTGGTGCCAAAAGTCAGCATATTTCTGGGAATCATCCTCAGCCAGTTGGTGGAGTTCTTTTAATGTCCTCTTTCGAATGGTTCGCGAGAGTTGGCGGATAACTCGAGTGTTTTGAATCGATTCCCTGCTGACATTTAAGGGCAAATCTTCTGATTCAACGACCCCGTCGACAAAATCTAACCATTTGGGAAGTAAATCTTGGCTGTACTCCTGAATCAGTACATTGTGTGAATAAAGCTGAAGCCCCGGTTCTTTTCGCAGATTCAGCACGTTTTTCTCCCGTTTGGCAGGCACATAAAGCAATGCACGGACATGCAATGGAGCATCAGATGAAAGATGAACTACGGCCAAGGGTTCTTCAAAATCCATCGTCATTTGCTGGTAGAATTGGTTGTATTCTTCAGTATTAACTTCGGATGGTGCTTTCCGCCAAAGAGGGAGTTGTCGATTGGCCTGGTCCTCGCCAACATAAATCGGATAACCAACAAAATCTGAGTATTTTTTAATTATTTGTTTGAGCCTGAATTCGTCTGCAAATTCAGCAGCGTCATCCTTTAAGTGAATATGGATCTCGGTTCCTCTATCAATCTTGTCGGCTTCTTCAATCTGGAATTCTTCCCCACCTTCGGATACCCAGGCGGCTGGCTTGGCTCTTTTCCGAAAGCTCCTAGAGACGACCCGTACCTCTTCGGCAACCATAAAAACAGAGTAAAAACCAACTCCAAATTGACCAATGATCTCGGCCGGATCGACATCTTCTTGCTCGATCTGGGCTAAAAATTCTCTCGCTCCAGATTGAGCAATCGTGCCCAAGTTTTGGACTAGCTCATCGCGCGTCATGCCAATACCATTATCTTTGATCACAATCAGCTTTTGGTCGTCTTCTTCACGAACATCTATATGAATAGCCAGTTTTGCTTCGGGATCTAATACATCCTGGTTCGTTAACATCTCGAACTGAATGCGGGTTAATGCATCGGAGGCATTGGAAATCAACTCGCGAAGAAAAATTTCTCGATCTTTGTAAAGAGAGTGGACGAGAATGTCCAGGACCTGGGTGATCTCAGCCTTAAAGCGATATGATTTAACTTCAGTTTGCTCTGCCATTAGGGACTAACTCCATTAAGATTTGGTATCTTTAAAACTAGCTATGATTACCATCATAAACCAAACATGTTAGAGCATTGTAAGAAAATTAGGCTAAACTGTTTGCTTTTGTATTGAACCTTTTTTGCCCGTCATTCTCGACCCCGTTGTCGGGAGAAGTAGAGGATAGACCACAATATGGCCGACACAAATATTAACAATGAGGCTAAAAAAGCGATCCACAAAATCGTTGCATTGACGGCCGAAGATGTCTGGGCTAAATCATTACTGCTTGTGACTGCATTTCCATTTGTATTACTTCCGATTGCCGGAGGGGATATCGGATCTTGAAAAGGAGGCGTTTGAGTTAATTCCGGATTCAAACCAGGGCTCTGAACGGGCGAAGAGTCAGGATATGGTATCAAAGGTTGTTCTATAGAATCTGGCGCTAAATCTGGATACGGTTCCTCAATCCCCTCTTGGGGATTATCTGATGGATTGGCAGTAGGAGAAGGCGGGCCGGGGTAGCTGGTAATTGTAGGGCTTATCTGTGATTGAGCTAACAATTCAATTCGGCCAGAAGAGGATGAGCTAAGGATTGAATATTCACTAACAGGAGCAGCAGGTATTGTCGGCCTAGGCGTAAATATTACCTGATTGGTCGTTGCCGACGCAGGTTCTTCGGCTAGGATAAGCCCCATTGTTAAAGTGAAGCTCAGCAAAAGAAGTAAAATGAGGCCAAATCGGCGAAGAGTTTGGCGATTTCCTATAACGATGCTCCAAATATAAATTATTTTAGGATGCAACTTGTGCCGGATAAAATTCATGATTTAACCACCCATAAATTCTAACAGAAAGAAACTGTTATGTGTTACAGTACCATTCGAGAGTTGTCAAAGAGGTAATAATTATGGCTAAGATCCATACTCAATATGTTTGCCAACGCTGCGGCCGGATCGCAGCCGCTTACGTTGGGAAATGTCCCCAATGTGGTGAATTCGGGACCATGGTAGAACAAATCGTCTCCGACGTGTCTAGCCAGAAAAGTACGCGGAGGCGAATCTTTGGCGATCACATCAGCAAGCCCGAACGACTTGTCGATATAAAGACCGATGGTCTTACTCGAATGCCGCTGCCATTGTCCGAATTTTCCCGAGTCCTGGGGGGTGGAATTGTACCAGGTTCGTTGATATTAGTCGGCGGCGATCCTGGAATAGGAAAATCTACTTTATTGTTAGAGGTTGCTAGTCTTTTTGCTGCTGAGGGTAGAAGAACACTGTATATCTCAGGCGAAGAGAGCGTTCGGCAGATTAAGATGCGGGCTGACAGAATGCAGCTACAGCCCGAGGAGCTATTTTTAGTCACTGAGACGAACCTCAACGTGATGTTCGATCATATCGAGGAAGTTCAACCATTGGTCATCATTGTAGATAGCATCCAGACAACTTATGCAGACGAAATCAGTTCCTCGGCTGGAAGTGTAACGCAGGTAAGAGAATGCGCCGGCCGGTTTCAAGAGTTGGCCAAGAACACGGGGTTGTCCGTGTTTCTCGTTGGGCATGTGACTAAGGAAGGTGCGATTGCTGGTCCACGCGTGTTAGAACATATCGTGGATACAGTCCTATATCTTGAAGGGGATCCATTTCATCGCTATCGATTGTTGAGAGGGGTCAAGAATCGATTTGGGGCAACCAGCGAGGTGGGCGTTTTTGAGATGGTGGAACGCGGTATGGTTGAGGTTACCAATCCATCCGAGGCATTTTTAGCCGAAAGACAAGTGAATGCGCCGGGTTCAACGATTGCCGTAACGATTGAGGGAACCCGGCCATTGTTGGTTGAGATTCAAGCGCTGGTCAACCCCTCGATTTTTTCGAATCCCAGGCGTACAGCAAACGGAATTGATTACAATCGATTGTTACTTTTAGCTGCTGTGCTGGGCAAACGATCGCAAATAAGGCTCCAGGATAAAGATATCTATGCCAATGTTGTAGGTGGTTTACGCATTGATGAACCAGCTGTTGACCTGGCAGTCGCCGTAGCCATCGCTAGCAGCGCAAAAGATCGGCCAGTTCACGCCGATATGGCCTTCGTCGGCGAGATTGGTTTGAATGGCGAAATCAGAGCTGTCAATCAACTGGATACGCGATTGAAGGAAGCGTCTAAGCTCGGTTTTAAACGTTGCGTAGTGCCACGAACGTCAAAAAGGTTGGTAGGCGATATCCCAGATGACTTGGATATCATCGGATGCCGTTCTTTACAAGATGTGCTTGGACTAGCACTGCTAAATAAATAACTGGCGACTAGTTATGATTGTCGGCCGAGATAGAGAAATAATCCACCGACAATAGCCAAAATAGCGGCTAATCCGAATATATAAGGCATTAATCCGAGGGAACCATCAGATGAAGGGTTTATGCCGACGCCACCGATTGGGGTTGTGTCCACAATATCTGGTGAGGAAACAGCTGTAATTTCCACCGTCGGACTTGGCGTATCCACGATCGTTGGTGTGAACGTGGGCGTTAAAATTTTTGTAGCAGAGGCTGTTGCCGTAGGCATATCAGATGACCCACCCACTTCTTGAGGGATCGGCCGACGACCGACAACCAACTTCTGCCCAATCTGTAAAATGCTGTCTTCACCAAACCCCTCATTCAAGTTGTATAGCTCTTGTAGTTCCAAGCCAAATCTTAAGGCAATACCAATGGGTGTGTCACCTTCTTTGACAGTATAGACCGCCGTTCCATCTGCTCTAATCACAGCTCCAGGGAATTCAGGCAGCGTCAACCCTTCTGAATTTTGGCCGTAGCCAACAATGAGCAAATCGCCGACCGTCAAAGGCGAAGACGGCGATCGATCATTGAGCTCGTAGATTTCCTGCAAGGTAATCCCAAAGGTCTCGGCAATGCCAATGTAGGTATCACCAGCAACGACCTCGTAGACGATCGCGCCATCCTCGCGGGGAGTAGGGGAGGGATTTGGAGTTGAAGTATTAGTTGGTGCTTTTGTTTGTGTTGGGATAGAGGTATCTAAAGGAGTCGGAGAAAATCCAAAAGTGGCCGCGATAGTAGGTGTTATGGTTGGTATAGTATCTGGTGTCGCTTGAGCTATTGGTTGCGGGAAGGCAACGCTTCCAGATTTATAGGCCGAACTGAGTTGTTTGGTCATGTCTAAATATGCATTACCAAATTCAACACTCGGCTCGATATTGCTTCCTTCTGCCCACTCGTTGAAAGAGTTGATGATGAGCATATCTGGGGCACTTGCAGCAGCGCCATTAAAACTGGATTGGTAGAATGATCCTCCGACCCGGTCGCGAACTACGCTTCCGTCACCACGGCGGAGTAAGGAGTCGTTAAAACCTGGCATAGCCGTGGCCACCCAATATTTATAACTGCCGTAAGTATCGGAAGCTGCTCTGGTCGTGCCTGCCCAGGATGCGGCTGTACCAGACGGGTTTCCAGACCAGGCAATATTATATAAGTGCAGACCATCGAAAACTGACAAGTAATCAGCATTCCCACCTTCGGCGATCCAGATACTATTGTGTCCTGGATCAACTTGTTCTCGTATGGTAGCCCATTCTCCTACACTAATCAGCCAACTGGCCCAGAAAAATATGATAGGCTTGCCATCTATTCGCAAGTAGGCAGGGTGGTTGGCATGAGTGGCTAATAAGGTGCTTAGTGCCTGGACGCGATCGGCATTGCCACCAAAAAAGGGGCTTCCGGTTTCAAAATCGACAGCTGCTTTGAAACCACTGGCCGAGGCTATGTTGAGGAGAGCTTGAAAATTTGACTCTGTTTGATTGGGTGAAGGACCATACCAACTTTGAACGAATCCGTCGATCCCGGCCGCACGCGCTTGGTCTACTTGTCGCTGAATTACTCCGGCATCAGTCGACCAATAGGGTTGTGTTGGTTGGAATGGCGTCCGGCCCGGACCGAATGAGCTAGGATCATACCAGGCATAATAGAAAGCCAATACTAGTTTTGTCTGTCCCTGTGCGTTCGTTGTGTTGGCCCTAATAACTTGTAGACTGAGTATAGCTATTATTAAAAGGATGATGGTTCTACTTTTTCTGATCACGATGAATCTTTTGACGAAACGTAATAGTGCCAAATTTTCGGTGGCCTATAATTTGCTTCCACTAAGTTATGAAATAACGCGCAATTATACCTAGATGGCGAATGAGGTTAAAACAAAGGTTTAATTTGATGAAATTGCCAGTTATGGTAATATTCTGGGTTGTTGCGCGGTACTTAACCGACTTGATTCTTGAGGTATCAATTGGTTACGGCACCGTATTCCGCTCTTGACCAGGTCAAGGGCAGATGCTCGCTAGAGTAATTCCAAGGAAAGGAGATGATGCAACATGCGAGATTATGAAGTCACGGTCATATTAAAACCGGATCTGGAAGACGAAACCCGCAAAGAGATATTAGGCCGAGTTGAAGGTTGGCTCGCACAAGATAGTGGCGATGAAGCCGAATTGAAAGCTAACCATTGGGGTTTAAAGATTTTAGCTTACCCAATTAAGAAATACACTGAAGGTTACTATGTCTATTATGAGGTTTCATTAAATCCGGCCGGTATCAGCGAAATCGAGCGCAATATTACTTATGTTGATGAAATATTGCGACACCTCGTAGTTCGTAAGGACGATTAATTAATCCACATTATCTGATAACTAGATATAGCGATGAACATCGCAATTATCGTTGATTTTTGCTGAAAGCCTGCCAAATCAAAGGTTTGATCAAAACGATGATAATCTTGTCAATTCCGTTAATTATAAATGGAGGTCAGAATGGCTGAAGAGAGTTCACGACTTGATGATGGGCTCATGTCAAGTCCGTTTCATAGGAAGCGCCGTATCTGTGCATTCTGTGTCGAAAAGGTAAATGATATTGATTATAAGCAATATGAAGTGCTTCAGAGGTATCTAACTGAGCATGGACGGATTCGTCCACGCCGACAAACCGGTACTTGTGCGAAGCATCAGCGAAGCCTAGCACGCGCTGTTAAGCGAGCCCGGCACCTTGCATTACTACCATTTGTCGTCGACTAAACATCCTGGGACAAAGCATGGCCAAGAAGCGTAAGCAGTTCGAAGAAGAAGAAAAACGTCAAAGCCGGAAAGAGGTCCTGCTGGCCCGTAAACAACAACGACAGACCAGGCAAATTCGTATAGCGGTAATAGGTATCGCTGCATTGCTGGGGGCCGTCTTATTAATTGGCTTCATTAATGAGTTGTTCATCAAACCAACGTCCCCGGTGGCGATGGTTGACGATGAGGAAATTTCCATGAGGGAATGGCGGGAAAGGGTCACCCTGCAAAGAGCACAACTCATCATTGGGCTGGAAAATTTGGCCGAAACATTTGGCCAAGACATAGGCCAGGTTCAACAATTCGCTGGACAACAGATTACTTTGTTAGAAGATCCGGAGACCTTGGGTCAACTTGTTCTTGACCAGCTAGTTGACGAAAAAATGATCCTGCACGAGGCAGAGGCGCGTGGAATAACTGTATCGGATGCCGATGTTCAGAATGAAATCGAGGGGTCGTTCAACTATTTTGGTGGTGCTCTACCAACTCCTTTGCCTACACCGACAGAGACAATTATGCCAACGCCCTCGCTCACACCTATACCTACTGCGGTTATCACTGAAGTAGTACCCACGAATACACCGTTTCCGTCGCCAACTATCGGGCCGACCAGCACACCGTTACCAACCGCTACGCCCGTTTCTCTTGAATCATTTCAAGAACAATTTAAGGAGACCTTGGATAGTTTCACGGATCTGGGAGTTGATGAAGCTGAATTTAGAGAAGTGGTTAAGGCCCAACTTTACCAGGATCGACTGCTTGCAGAGTTGGTCGAAGATCAGCAGCTATCTGAAGAGGCGATGCAGGCTAGCTTTTATTATATCGTTGCCCAGACCGAGGAAGGTGCCTTGGAAGCCATGTCCTCAATTGAGGAAACCGATTTTATTTCCTCCTGGAATACAATTAGAAGCCTCCCCCCAACAGACACGACCGATAGCTCACCTATCGCCAGTGAAATATTGTGGCGTTCAGAAGACGAAATAAATAACTTGTTTGGATCAGAGATTGCTAAAGCAGCATTCAGCCTGGATCGAAACCAACCCAGCGAAATTATCTTGGTATCAGCTACCGATGAAGGAACAACTGACCNNGCATCTTGGTTGGAAGAACAACGTTTATCTGGGGTCGAAACCTATGAGAGATGGCGGGCAAATGTGCCGAGCCGGCCGATCCTGAACCGGCGCTTCTTGTTACCGCCAACCCCTGGTCCGGCGACACCAACGATAGTTCTGCCGGATATTAGCGAGACACCAGCAGAAGATATTCAAGAATAGCCGAATTTTCTGATAATAATGGAAGGTTGGTTCGTGGAAGCCGGATTTCAATGACGAAATCCGGCTTTTTTAAACTATGCTCGCTTCTTCGAATTCGTTGACGTAGTCAACAGGTCTTATCGAAACGACCTGGCTGACGCTATCAGCACCCATGCTAACGCCATAGACACTTTCTGCAACCTGAACAGTCCCTCGATTATGGGTAATCAAGATAAACTGAGTTTGGTGGCTTAGTTCTGTTAGAATATCCCTGAATCGATTAACATTGGCTTCATCAAGCATTGCATCAACCTCATCCAAAACGCAAAAAGGGGTGGGGGAGACTTTCAGAAGGGCAAAGATCAGCGCTGCCGCCGTTAAAGATCGTTCCCCGCCAGACAAGAGTGCAAGACCCTGCTCTCTACGTCTAGGTAATCTGGCGACGATATCAACCCCACTCAAAGTTAATTCATCTGGATCGGTCAATACAAGTTGAGCTGATCCACCGCCGAAGAGCCGCTTAAAAACATCGCCAAAAGCTTTGTCTACCTTTTCTACTGTTTCAGCGAAAGCTCTAGATGTTTGTATATCCAGATCATCTACAATATCTCGAAGTTTTTGTTGCGTATTCGTTAGATCGTCGATCTGTTTAACCAGGTACTCATACCGTTGTTTTGTTTCCTCGTATTCGACGGTAGCATCTGGATTGAAGCCGCCCATTCTGGTTAATTGACCACGATAACGCTGGATTGTTTCTACAATATCATCGGGAAGTTCTTTTATTTCGGGTAATTTTTCGACGACTTCGGCGATTGGTAAAGGTGATTGGCTGGGAAGTTCGTGGTCATAACCTAAATCGACCAAGCCAAGATCGGTAATAATTCGATCTCGCAGGGCTTCCATCTGATTCTCCGCCTGGCTTAGCCCAATTCTAGCCTCTGTATAACGCGTTTCATATTCATGGCTTACTCTCTGAAGTCGATCTAAACGATCTTCCAAGGTTATCAACTGCTGCCTGCTATTAGCTAAATTTTCGTTTACCGGCCGAAGCAATACCCGAACTTCATCCATATCGGATTGGAGTTTTAGTAATTCGTCTTCACGTTGCTCCAAACCAAGCTCATCAAGTTGAGTTTGAAGATCTTGTTGCCTGGCCATTCGCCGATTAAGTAAGTCGTCAATTTGAGCTAAAGTTGTACTGCGACTATCGATGACGGCTTGGCGACCGGCGAGAATCGTGGTCGATGTATCAATTTGTTGTTGTAGTTGGTGGGCTTGGTTATCTGTTTCATTAACAGGCAACGATAAAAGATGTTGGCGATCTTGTTCTAGTTTGACCTGTAACTTCTCTAATTGGATTTCGTCTTCTATTACACTATTTTCCAACCTGTCGATCTGTTTCAACAGCCTTTCCTGTTCAGACTGGCTTGATTGCCTTAAATCTATTAATAGGTCTCGCTTTTGAAGGGCTAATTCAAGAGCGTGCTGGGCGTCATTTAAATATGTTGTTTGTTGCTGCAATTGGTGGAGGCATTCTTCTTCCTGGGCATCGGTTTCATCTATTGTAGCCTGGATGGCCGATATTTGATGATGAAGGCTTTCTAAACTTTGGGTCGAGGAGTTTAACCTTTTCTGCTTAACCTCAAGCTCAGCTACTGCACCTCTCCACTCACTTTCCTGTGACAGCACTTTTATTCGGGAAGTCTCCGGGACAGATTCAAACAAGCCACCTGAATGTCCAACTAAGCCATCAGGCGATACTACCAAGGCACCAGCCGGGAGTGACCTGGCCACATCGTATACGGCATTACGATCCTTCACTATCAGTATTTGCCTAAGCAGTAATCGTCCAAGATCGTCAAACTTACTTTCGCTATCTAGCAGGTTTTCAGCCCAATCAACTACCATCGGGTGATCAGGAGTTGGCAACCGATCAGGAACCGTCGTTTGATTATTCACCGCTGAAAAAAGACGAAGTTCGGGATTTTTATCAAAAAGAATCCATAATGAGGCTTCATTGGGAACGAGATAAGTCGAAAGCTTTTGGTCTAGAGCAGCCTCAAAAGCCTGACGATAAGTCTTTGGGATCCGAATTTCATCGATGAAACGAACTAAATCGACCAGCTCATCAGTTAACGGTGCATTTTTTTGCAATAATTGGGCTAAAAGCTCACACCGAGCTTGCAAGGCAGATGTATCATCACGAAGTTTGGTCACTTCCAGATCTTTTCTGTCCCCTTCAGACCGATATTGATTAAGATTAGTAAGAAGTTGCGACCGCCGTTCTCGTAAAACATTCCTTTCGAGTTCTAATTTCTCCAAGACAGCGGTTATTTTGGCGTGTTCAATTTTGTGATCTTCTATCTCTTCTTCAACCCGAGCTAGGTCAGATTCATTTGATTGATCTGACTTTGTTTCTTGCCATCGTAATTTAAGTTGGCTGATCTGGCCTTCTGTTTGCGCTATATTTTTCTTAAGGTGGGCTATTGCGGATTCAATCTCAGCGACCTCATTTTTCCTTTGATCTATCTGAGCTTGGGTTTCTCTTATCGATTCGTGGTATTGGCTTAATAATCCCTGATTTTTATCGACCTCATCTTGAGCAATTCGAAGGTCACTAACTGCCAGATCGAGTTCCTGGCGCCCACCTCTTTTTTGCTCTAGAAGTAGAGGAATTTCTTCGTCTAATATCTCCAACTGCTGCTCGAGTGCTGATTTTCTTTCCCGTAAAACAGCAACTTCGCGGCGGCAATCCTCTAAATCCCTGCGCAATAAGTCGCGTTTTCTTTCAAATTCCTGTACTTCTCTTTGGATTTCATTAACAAGCTGCCGTTTTTTCTGTAAGTCATTTTGAACTGTTAATAATTCTTGATGGACATTCTCCGATTCTTGCTTTGCTTGTTCGCTATCGTATCGATTTTGATGAATTTTTTTCTTGGCTTGTTCCCACTTATATCCATACAAGATTCGAAGATGATGTTTCAAATCGGCCGCTACTTGTTCGTAGTTCTTAGCCCGATTTGCCTGGCGTTTCAGGTTGCTTAGGCGTGGTTGAATTTCTGTTAGGATATCGTGTATTCGCTCCAGATTATGGCTAGTTTCCTCTAATCGACGTAGCGTTTCTGCCCGTCGCATCTTGTAGTGGCTAACGCCGGCCGCCTCTTCAAATAGCAGCCGTCGCTCATCAGCCCGTAACGACAAGGCTTGATCGACCAAGCCTTGTCCGATGATGGTATAGGTTCGTTGGGCAAGCCCGCTGCTACCCAATAATTCGTTGACGTCTTTGAGGCGGACTTTTTGTCCGTTCAATAAATATTCATTTTCACCAGATCGGTAAGCCCGGCGTCCGATTTCGATTTCGCTGTAATCGATGGGTAACCAGCCGCCACTGTTGTCTAGAGTCAGAATTGCCTGGGCCATCCCTGCTCTGGACCTTTGCTGGCTGCCAGCAAAAATCATGTCGGCTGTCCGCTTGCCACGCAAGGTGCTGAAGCTTTGTTCCCCCAATACCCAACGAATGGCATCGGCAATATTGCTTTTGCCGCTGCCATTTGGACCCACGATGGCCGTTATTCCTTCGTTAAATTCAAATGTAGTCCTGCTGGCAAAAGTCTTATAGCCATGTAAAGATAATCGCTTTAATCTCATTGGCGGCGGGCAGTATAGTGTTTAGATAGCTTCTTGACAAGTGATGGGCGTTTCATTTGAATCGAATATCGAATAATTCTTAACCCTGGTTGATAATACCGGTGGATGGTCAATCTACGCGACACAGGAAGCCTTTCAGATAAAAGGACTCCGGAAATGATACCAAAACAGGATGATCGCTGGCTTGGCCAAGATTACGAATGATTTGTACATTTCGACCAGCATCCAATGCTGCCCCGTGTAATACTTTCTGGAATAGCTCTTGGCTGATAATTCCTGAACAAGAAAAGGTCGCTAATAGACCATTTGGACGAAGGAGCTTTAACGCCAGAAAATTGATATCTTTATACCCACGACATGCAACTGGTATATCTCGCTTATGATGGGCAAATTTTGGGGGGTCGAGGATGATGACGTCGAACTTCTGATTCTCATCACGCATTTTCCGCAAAATTTGAAAGGCGTCACCTGATATGTAACTATCGTCTGATCTGTCCAAGAGATTTAGCTGAAGATTCACTTCAATTTGGTTTATAAATTGTCGCGAACCTTCCACGTTTGTTATCGGTCCCGCGTTGTTGCGGGCTGCATAAAGTGTAAAGCCACCATTGTAAGCGAACACATTCAGCACTTCGCGATCCTTCACGTGATCGGTTTGACAAATTGTATGCCGGTTATCTCGTTGGTCTAAGTACAGACCAGTCTTATGCCCTTGGTAAAGATCGGCATTCATTTTAATATCATTTTCAAGGACTTGTAGTATTGGAGGGGGTCCTTCGCCGGCCAGGATGGAGACTACTCGGGAAAGGCCTTCTTTTTTTCGAATAGCCACATCTGACCGCTCTAAAATTCCTTTGGGATTGAAACATTCGACCAATAGCTGAGCAAGTTGCTCTTTCCTCTTGTCTATGCCCAGAGTGAGGCATTGTACAACAAGATAATCCGCATATTTATCAACGACGAGGCCAGGTAAACAATCGGCTTCAGCGTTGACTAGCCGGTAAGCAGTGGTTTCTGGTTCGAGTCTTAGCAGCGATCGCCTATTCGCCGCATCTAGCAATCTTCCCCGCCAAAAGGCATTGTCGATGGTTTCGTTCTTTTCCCAGGTCAGGATCCGGACCCTTATTTGGGATAAGTGATTATAATAACCACGGGCTAGCCAATTTTGGTTTGCGTCAAGGATATCAACGATATCCCCAGGTTGTGGCTCAGGTCCTGAGATATTCGCGATGGCGCCCGAAAATACCCAAGGATGTTTGTTAAGAATGGGTTTTTCCCGCCCTTCATCTAATATCAACCTAGGTGCGTGGCCATCCATTCTTTAAACCAACCGGTGAGTTGTCTCTGTGCCGCCTTCATCTTTAAGTTGTTCAAGAGCATGTGGCAATACAAGCATCAATACATCCAGATTTTCTTTGACAGCCTTCGGATTGCCTGGCAAGTTGATTATCAAAGTACCTTGTCTAATCCCTGCCACTGCTCGAGATAACATAGCATGTGGGGTGATCTTTAAGCTTTCCTGTCGCAAAGCCTCAGAGATACCCGGCGTCAGTTTCTCTATCACTTTCAACGTTGCTTCTGGTGTCACATCCCGCGGTGCAAAACCTGTTCCCCCGGTCGTTAAGATAAGGTCTAGGCCTTCATGACACCAACTCGTGATAATTGTTACGATATCATCTATCTCGTCTGGAACAATAGCCTGGCGAGATATTCTCCAGCCAGATCTCCGATTAATAATTCCTGAAATAAGGGGACCGCTTTCATCCTCATATGTGCCCGAGGCAGCCCTATCACTCACAGTTAAAATACCAACTCTTACGTGCATTTTTCGACCTATGGAATTTTGCTAAATGGCTGCCCCTTGCGCCATATATTTTCCAGCTGACGGAATTTTATGATTGANNCCCACTGTCAGTCACTCCATAATATATATGGACTCCATCTTCATCTCGCATCGCCAAATCGTACCAGACAAGGTTTTCCCGCCTCCGTTCATCGACCAGGGCAATATTGCCATGCCATTCAATATCTTCAGGATCCGGGGTCCCTGATTCAACTTGTGTAATTGCATAGTGCCAAAGTTTGCGGGAAGATGATTTCGTTACGTTGTTTATGAGATTTCCATTTCTAAGATCTCGGACCGTATGATAAATCGTGCCATTACGGTCTTCACTGGCAACTATCTCAACACCGGTACGAGGCGCCGACAACACCGGCTCTTCAATCGCTTCGATGAGGTCTGGGATTTGGCTTTTAGATTTGATCTCTTCAGCTTTATCAAGTTCCACACTGTCCGCTTTGTCGGTAGTAGGCGTGATTTCCCATTGTAATCTTCGTTCAACCAGGCGGACAATTTCGTCTCGCACAGCTAAGGTTGTTTCCGATTCGTCACGAACGTAAAAACGATTATCGTCAATTGCATATGGTGAGTTGCGACCGGAGGGAACGACAATTCGTACAACTGTCTTGCCTTGTGATATTAAGCTGTCAATGCTTACCTCAGGATCGGGACTTAAATGCTTGGATATGGCTGAATATAAGAAATCAATTGATTTCTTCGGTTCACGTATGCCGATGATCTTCTCTTTCGGATCATCGGAAAGCCCAATATAAACCGTTCCACCATTTGTGTTAGCCATTGCGCATACATCTTGCAATATGCGGTTAAGATGCCCACCACGTTGGGTCATACTCGTATGAAAGGATTGGACGATTGATGATCCTTCCTCTCGGGCAACCAATACAAAATC
>DOXE01000405.1 GCA_003519205.1 Chloroflexota bacterium | reverse complement strand
CCGCCACATCGGCGTATCCATTCACAAATTCCTTGGGTTCGATATTTCCGATAAAGTTAAGACCGCTACCGGCCAACAACGGGATCGTATCTTTAATCAACTGGTTACCCTTTCCTTCTTCCTCACCAGTGGAAAGTAGGGCAATGCGTGGTGCGTCGATCTTTCTCAGGCGCTCAACATATAAACTACCCATCATGCCAAACTGGAGTAAGTACTCCGGTTTACAATCAGTATTTGCCCCATGGTCAATGAGCATCGGACGCTCTTTAATGGGGAATATCACGCCAAGAGCCGGCCTTTTGATACCCCGAATTCGGCGCAGTGTATGCAACGTTGCCACGGCAAGGATGCCACCTGTATTACCCGCACTAACAAAGGCATCCGCCTGGCCATCCTTTACAAGACGTAACCCTACATGCATGGACGAGTCAGTCTTGGCTCGCGAAGCCTCACCAGGTTTGTCGTCCATCTTGATAACCTGGCTGGCATGTACTACTTGGATGGATAGGCCGGCCGTGTCTTGATGTTCAAGTTCCTCCTGAATTTGACTTTCGTTACCTACCAGGGTGATTTCACAGCCAAACTCTCGGGCCGCCATCACAGCACCAGTGACATCTGGCCCCGGATGGTTATCACTTCCCATGGCATCAACGACGATTCGCATGCCATCTCGCTTCTTTTAATGCCATTTGCGACAAGGACGGCCGCCATAGAACAGCAGACACCAAGTCATGAACAGGGTCGATTTGCGGATTCTACCGGTGGGCGAATTTTAAGTCAAACATATGGGCATCTTGACAATTGTGCTAGCCAAAGTATAATAAAACATCATATCGACAATTATCAATTTGAGTGATCTGGTGTTATGAATTCGGTAACTTTTGCCAAAGCGATGGCCGACAATACCCGGCAACAAATCATGCATTTGCTCTGTTGCCAATGGATTTGCGTGGGCGACATCGTCGACCAAACCGGCGTTAGCCAGCCCACGGTATCCCATCACCTGGGCATACTGCGAGTCGCCGGACTGGTCAGCACCCGCCGGGAAGGTAAACAGGTATTCTATACCCTGAACCAAGACGCCGTAGCTGTTTGCTGTGGCATGTTGATGCAGAATTTTGCGCCGGAGAAGCTGGAAGCTGACGGCGAAAGCTAGAAGGGGATCTCGTCCTCTTCTTGGGCGGCGGTGGATTCTTCAACTTCGCCTTCTATGAAATCGCCGTCTCCACGCCCACCAATGAACCGAATAACGTCGGCAGTCAATTCATATGATGCCCGTACCGTCCCATCCTGACCAGTCCACGTACGCGGCCCGCCTGTTTGGGGATCCGGCCTGAGCCGGCCTTCAACTAATACTTGACGCCCCTTGCTAAGGTACTCGTTTGCGAGTTCAGCCTGCTGCCTCCAGGCCGAAACGCGAAACCAGGTCGTCTCCTCACGCGGTTCCCCACTGGCTCTATCCGTCCATCGACGGTTTGTTGCCACACTGAAATTGGTTACTGCCGTGCCATCGGGCATGTAACGCATTTCCGGATCGGTTCCCAAGTTGCCAACTATTACAACCTTTTGGTACATGATTTGACTGCTCCTTGATTATTCCTGAAACAGCAGAAAATTACATAGAAATAGTATCACTTTTTTGGCGGTAGTCAAGAACATATGTTCTGTCATGAGCACCAATTTGCTGTTCGAATGCTTTCAGTGGATGACACTCCACGATGGGTGATCGCCGGACTCGTCGTCCGGCTAGAGCTTTGTGTAATCATTCTTTTGCTCTAAGTGGATGACAATCCACGATGGGGATCGCCGAACTCGTCGTCCGGCTGGAGCTTTATGTGAGGTGATCGCAGGACGCTTCGGCCGGCTGGAGCATGGAACTCTAAACCCAACCACGAAGACGCACAGCCTCCGCCACCTTGGCCACGGCTACCAGGTAAGCAGCCACCCGGTTGTCAACCCTATTATCCTGGGCCATTTGGTGTACGGCATGAAAGGCCGTGGTCATCTTTCTGTCCAGGCGCTGGTCAACCATTTTCTCATCCCAACGGTACTGATAGGCATTCTGAACCATTTCAAAATAGGAGACAGTCACACCACCAGCATTGCAAAGGAAATCGGGGATGAGGTATGTCCCTTTATCAAATAAGATCTTGTCCGCCCGGGGCGTCGTCGGACCATTGGCCAATTCGGCCAGAATCCGGGCTTTCACGTTAGCGGCATTGCGACTGGTGATTTGATTCTCAATGGCTGCCGGAATAAGTATGTCCACATCTAGCTCCAGCAACTCCGCGTTACTGAGGGTCTCACAATCTGGGCAACCGTCAAGAGAACCGGTTTTATAGATGTGGTTTTGAATCACTTCGCTGTTGATGCCGTGTTCGTTATAGATCCCGCCAAATTCATCGCTAACGGCCACTACTTTTAGGCCATAGATATCACCAGCCAGCCGGTGGGCGTGGGATCCCACGTTGCCATAACCTTGAATTGCACAGGTTGCATCCTCTAAGGGCAGGCCTACTACCCGTGCAGCTTCGCGAATCGCAAATATACCACCCATCGCCGTGGCCGCTGCCCGGCCGGCCGAACCTCCAAGCAATTGTGGCTTGCCGGTTATCATTCCTGGTTCATGATGGCCAACTAAGACTTCATATTCGTCCAACATCCAGGCCATAATCTGGGGATTTGTATACACATCCGGTGCTGGC
>DOXE01000452.1 GCA_003519205.1 Chloroflexota bacterium | reverse complement strand
ACTCAGTGTAAAACAGGATTTACATGATGGGAAACCACTTGATTTTAGAGTAGGTATGTTTTCATCATTGTGGTGCGCGGCCCAGCAGAGCTGGGCTTTGGCGCGTGGGGTCTTCTCTGTAAATCGAAATATCAGAAGATTGAAATTAGGGTGTTTGGTAGGGACAGACACCACCGAAGCCACCTTGATTGGCTGAACCCCGGGCCATATTACCCGCGCCGCGGGCCATGTTGCCCGTGCCTGGGATCGAACCATCTACTCGGTTGCCTTGTCCTGCCTGGCGGCCGAGCATCCAACTCGCCCTTTCCTGGGTGATAAGGCCCTCGGCCACGGCCTGTTCTAATGCCTCGGCGTGCAGGCTAGCCATTGCAGCCCGGATATCGGCAAAATCGATACCCAGCTCCGAGGCCAGGATGAAAGGGGTTCTTCCTTCGGCCAGGGCGGCCTCGAAATCTACCACGGTCATGCCCAAGGCCTCGGCGATAGCCGCATGCATGTCAGCTTCGTCCACAGCCCTGACGCCCAAGCCTGCGCCGGCGCCATTCCCCTGGCGCATCTGACCAGCTCCGTTCGTGGGGTCAGGCACAGATGGACCCTGGGCAAAAGCGCCCGTCACAACCACTACCAGGGCTAGTGCGGCCACCAATACGGCGACGATACCAGTAATTTTCAAAAACTTGTTCATCGTGTTACCTCCGATTTAGGTACCAGGCGCTTGATGGCTGAATTGTTCAAGTTATGCCATTAGGAAAGCGCCTGCAATTTGGTTAATTTATTCACATCGTCCAGTTCCTACCCGAACGATAACTTGCCTCTATCTTAGCCGGGAGTTATGTAGTCTGTATGAAGCAGGTATGTAATTGTGATGTGTTTTTGGTTATTGGTGGGGTGGCTTTTTAGAGGAAGGGAGTATTAAGGTAACTCAAGTACATACAAAATGTATTTGGAAATTACTGCATCAATCCCGCTTTGGCCAGGCGATCATGGACAGAAGCAAAGGTGTCGGCTTGGGCCTGGGTCAGTTTGCCGGCCACGACCAATTCAGCCAAGGCATCTGCCATCCTGTAGTCCATATTCCCGCTCGCACCTTCGCGATTCCGGATCATTTGCCCGTCTACCAGTCCATGTGTTGCAGCAAAAACGACCGCTTCTTCTTCTGTAATCACCTCCTGCGCCACCGCCTCAGCTAACATTTCTGCCTGTCTTTCTTCTTCAGCATCTGGGTCATAGGCTGCGCCGCCCATACCTTGCTGGGGCATAACCTGACCGCTGCCCAAAGCCTGTACGTAGTTGATCACATCCCAGCGGTCATCTTCATCCAAGACAGTTTTCCAGGCGATCATGGTGGAGTTAAACGGCTCCATTGCGCCGCCTTCGCTGACGCGCCAATATAAATAATCGTCGCCCAGCATCTGGCTGGTGTGGGCAATGGGGGCCGGTGCAGGATCAAGCCCAGCAGCGGCCGGACCGTCGCCCATGCCGCCGTCGCCGTGGCAGCTGGCGCAATTTGTGACATAAATCTCGCCACCGCGCTCAATCGAAGCATCATCTGCAGGCATAGGATTGGTTAATCCGGCGTATTCGTTAGGAATAGAGGCGTGATGGCGGGCCATCATGCTGCCACCCATGCCCATCATGCCGTTGCTTGGTTCGTTATTTGTCGCTGTTTGGGTAGTGGTCGCCTCAACGTTATCAGACCCTGCTGAACTGCAAGCGGCCGACGATAAAACCGACCCTATCAGTAGTACAAAGAATACAATACTTTTCATGAAGAAATCTCTCCCTATGCAGTATTTGACATTATATTCGATATTGCATAGTTAATTGCCTCTTGGTGCCTTAGCCCCCTTTGCCCTGGTCTCATTCTCCTTTACTGCTGGCAATTCGACGATGAATGTAGCTCCCTGGCCGGCCGTGCTTTTCACCCAGATCCGGCCGTCGTGCGCATCCACGATCGCCCGGCAAATCGCCAATCCCAGGCCAGAACCGCCTTGGTCTCGGCTGCGAGCCCGATCAGCGCGCCAGAAGCGATCAAAGATGTGTTGTTGGGCTTCTGGCGACAAGCCCGGCCCATTGTCGCTGACGCGCAACTGGGCGACATCCCCCCGGTTAAACAGGGACAAAGTCACCTGTGGTGGGCCATTCTCCCCGGCGCTAACATGACGTAAGGCGTTGGAAAGTAGATTACCCAGCACTTGCCTGATACGACTAGGATCAGCCGTGATCATCACGGCCTCCGCCGGCACCTCGGCCGTTAGTTCTACACCCTCAGCTTCAGCCAATGGTTCGAAAGCGGATACAGATTGAACCATTAAGTCGGACAGGTTAACAGTCACGCGATCCAGGGATAACTGCCCCGCCTCGGCCAGCGAGAGCGTCCTCAAATCATCCACCAGACGGCCAAGCAACAGCGTTTCTTCGTGGACGAGAGCCAGGTTTTCGGGCGTCATCTCGAAAACGCCATCCAACATCGCCTCGATGTGGCCCTGGGTAATGCTCAGTGGGGTACGTAGCTCGTGGGCGACATCGGCTAACATTTGCTGGCGCTGTTGTTCGGAGGCCGCCAGGGCAACCGACATCTGGTTAAAACTGGTTGACAGTTCACCTATCTCCCCGCGTTCAATGGTACTCACCTGCTGCCCTAGTTCCCCTCTGGCCATCTTGCGCGTCGCTTCGGTCAACTGGCGGAGAGGCTGGGTAAGGCGGCGCGCCAGAAACACACCCAGGAACAAAGCTAGTAACACGGCTGCCAGACCACCCCACCAGATGGCGTTGTTCACCTGTACCAGAAACTGTTCGCCGGCACCGCCACCTCCACCTCCACCGCCTGGTTGTTTCACTAGTAATGTGCCTGCTTGTTGACCGTCAACTAAAATAGGCAGGTTAACATCCGCTTCAGCAGCACTCGTCGGATAGTTACGTCTGCCCCCGGCCAAAGCAACAACCTGACCATCGCTAGCCAATAAAACCAGGCTGCCCCCTCCTTGACCTCGGCCCGGCCCGGCAGCAACCAGGAGTGATTCGACCCCTTCCCAATTCCCCTGCCGGTCATAATAAAGGGCCAGTTGTAACTGTAAGTCAGCCCACTGGTTGGACACGTTCTGGTTGAGGTAATGGCGAAATCCAACGGTTGTAGCCCTATTTGCTAATATGGCGACGATAATGACGCCAGCGGCAGCCACCAGCAGAAAGGCTGCGGTAAGCTTGAACCACAAAGCGTGTCTAATTTCGCCCAGGGCAGGCATGCGTGTCTTAGAGTTCCGGGTTAAAGCGATAGCCTACGCCGAATGAAGTTAATACATAGAGCGGTTTAGATGGATCGGGCTCGATTTTCTTCCGCAGATTTTTTATATGTACATCCACGGTGCGCTCGTAACCATCATAAGCGTAGCCTTGCGTGCGCTCCAGCAGTTCCAATCGGTTGAAAGCCCGGCCTGGATTGCTCATTAAGGTTTGCAACAAGTCAAACTCCATGCGGGTCAATTCGACATAGTTTTCTTTAATCATCAAGCTCCGGGCCGTTTGATCCAGTTCTAAATCTCCAGCTCGCAATATGACGGATTTTTCGACCGCCGGTTCCGTTCGCCGCAATACAGCTCGCACCCGGGCCACCAACTCCCGCGGGCTAAATGGTTTGGTGATATAGTCATCGGCACCCATTTCTAGCCCAGCCACTTTGTCGATATCGTCGATACGAGCAGTGAGCATGATAATGGGCGTGGTATATTCCTGGCGGTGCAGACGCAAAAACTCCCACCCGTCCATTTCAGGCATCATCAAGTCCAAGACGATGAGGTCCGGCCGTTCTTCGCGGGCCACAAAAAGCGCCTCGCGGCCGTTGGTGGCCGAAAAAACCGTGTATCCCTCCTGTTCTAAGTAGCCGCGTACCAGGTTGACCAGCCGTGCTTCATCATCGACAACCAGAATTGATTTGCTCACTCAATCCTCTTTTTTATCTTGTTACATGCGATATCGTCGACTGCGCAAGATGATAATATGGGTTGATAATAACAAGCAAATGTGAAGATGGCATGAAGATGGTTTGAATTTTTCGTGGACTTTTATGCCATCATGAGAGTCTTTATCGCTCGTTTCATTCCATCACTCGACCCCGACGAAGGCATCTAAAGAAAGCGCAATGTCTGGAAAATCCTTCAGAATCTGTCGATCGACAGTAACCAACGATGCTTTCAAATCCCTGGCCAAGGCTACGAATTCACAATCATAGGCAGAGCAGCTACTGGCATTGACAAGCTCCAATACTTGATTTGAGGTTACTTCACTGAGCAGCGGCGATGGCTCGGGCCAGGTTATCGGCCTGTTGTGAGCCAATCATCACCTTCCGGCCGTCTTTCAGAACCAGCTCCACCCCGCGATTGCCACTAACGTTGTAGGCCCTGTTGCTGCTAAAGCCGCGTATTCCCCAGCCGCCATACTCCCAAATGGGCGAATAGGTGCGTNNCGTGACGACGAGCTTCAGGTACAGAAAAAGGAGCGGCAGGCCGATGCCAAACAGCAGCCAGAATAGTACTACTAACCAATCCGGCGCCGGCCTACTTCCCCATGGCTGCCCCAGCAAGATCTGTTGGAAAAACCCCCACCATTGCAGGGCGGCGACAAAACCTATCAGCAACCAAATCCACGGCTGACGAAAGCGCTGCTCTTCGCGGAAGCGATCAGGGGTCTTCTGTTCCATATTCCTTCACCCATTTCCGAGCATAACGCTAACTGAAGGCAAAAACCAGGACACCACCCTGGATCATCTCCGGGCATGCACTGGCGGACTGTGTTGTGAACAACGGCGAGGTACTCAAACCCGGCCGGGCTTATGCAATTGACGATCAGCCCTCTCACGGCCTCAATTTTTTGAACGATCGTTAAGCATCGTCCGCGCCGAATCTGCGCCGGCGCAGCCAGAAAAGAACCGCGACCACCAGCACTAATAAGAGCGGGATGCCGATGGCAATCGGCAGCACGCCACCGGGATTAATGCCTGTGGATTGCTCCACAGTCAGGTGGATGCCTGAACTGGCGACAGGCTGGCTGGTGGCGTCAGACCCATCCGGTTCAGGAATGACTACCATGTATACCATGTAGTCTCCTTCCAGAATAGGATTGACGACCCAGGTCAGATCGGCGGACTCGCCTTTGGCCAGGGAGTCAATGTATTGTGTCCGTTCCGGTGACCAATCTTCAGGATCAACCGGATCGCCATCTCCCTCTAGATTGATGATGTTCATGGCTACGATCAACGGGGGTGCCCCCTCCTCCGTGCCCGTATAAGTCACCAGCGTATTGAACTCAAGCTCGTCCCCCGTCAGCAACAATCGGTAATCCTCGTCGATATCTATCTGAAATGCGGGATTTGACGACTGCGCCAGTGCCGGAGAGGTCACTAGGAGACCCACCACCAATAGCAAAACGGCAGCACGTCCCCAATTCAACCGGAATGTCCGCCCGGCGGTCGCATCAAGGCGCAGGCGGGGCGCAGCATACCAGAAAAGCAGACCCAGGACGAGGACGGCAAACAGCACTGGAGCGATCAACCAGGAGCGCATCTCCTCCAATGTGCGATTATTTACCAGAATTTTCTCCAGAAACTGGTTGGTTGCCTCAAGTGGGTTCACTTTCTTTAGCAGTTGACCCATCGTGCCGGCCTGGGCAGTTCCGGGAAATTGCGTCGGCAGCAGGAAAAGGATGTAAACGGTCAGGCTCACGAACAGGCTGGTCTTATTTGAGTTGGACCAGACACTGACCAACATGCCAAAGGCGGTGAAAGCAGGAGCCAGGATGCTGCCCAACAACCCACCCCAGAACAGGGCCTGCCAAAAAACGGGATCGCCCTGGGAGAGCACAAATAGGAAAGGGACAGCCACGAGAAGAGCCACCGGCCAGGGACTGATTGCGGCCAGATATTTACCGGCCACAATCTGTCTGCGACTTGCCGGCGCTAACAGTAACCCTTCGAGGGTGGCGCGTTCCCGCTCGCCGCTGATGCTATCTGCGCCGATGATCAGGCCGATGAACAGGCCAACAGCCATAGCCACCTGGAGCGTCAGGAAAACCATTTCCTTCGGCGGAATCAGGTCCAGTTCGCTATTGGCAGCCAGCACAAAGGCCATGATGCCCAGCAGGACACTGTACAGAATGATGAGATAAAGCGCTCGACCCCAGAACCAGAGGTCAGTGAGCTCCCGCCAGAACATCAGCCACCAGGCGGGCCGTCCTGTCCCCGAGGACTCGTCATCTTTGTCTTCACCTGCGTTCTTTCTGTTGCTCATTCATTTCCCTCCTCTGTAAGTTGTAAGAAGACTTCCTGCAACCGGCCGCCACCAACCTCAAAACCCTGGATAGGAATGTCAGCGCGGATCAGGGCCTCGAGTATTTTGTTTTTTACCTTCGGCATGCCCTCCGCTACATTGCCGTCGGGCGAGTCCGCCAGCTCCACCCGTAGCCAGCCCGTCGACTCCCCGGCCGGGATAACAGCGCTGACCGGTTGCAGCGCTTCCAGGAGTTGCCGGGATTCTGCCATCGCCGGAACCGGCACCTGGACACGGATGACGTTGCGCCGGGCGGCGCGGCGCTGAGTTTGCCCGATGACGTCGGCGACCGTTCCCTGGGCCACAACTTGCCCCGCGCTGAGGATGACGACGTCGTCGCAAACGCCTTCCACTTCTGCCAATAGGTGGCTACACAAAATGACGCCGACGTCTCGCTCGCGGGCAATCCGCTGCACCATGGCCAGCAACTCCTGTTGTCCGCGGGGATCTAAGCCCAGCGTCGGTTCGTCCAGAAAGACAACCACCGGGTCGTTGACCAGTGCGCGGGCGATGCCCAACCGTTGCCGCATCCCCCGGCTGTAGGTTTTGATCAGGGAGTTTCCCCGCTGTTGCAACCCCACCCCTTCCAGCAGCGCCCGGCCGGTTTCTCTCGCCTCTGTCGCCGTGCGCCCGTAGAGCTGGCCAAAGAAATTCAGGTACTCAATGCCGCTGATCTGCCGGGGAAAGCCCAGGCTCTCCGGCAGTACACCGATCTGGCGGCGAATACGCTCAGGATAATCGGAACTGATACCGTCTATGAGAAAGCTACCTGCGGAAGGCTCTAGAATCGTGGTCAGGATGCGGATGGCTGTCGTTTTCCCCGCCCCGTTAGGTCCCAGGAAACCCAGGATCCGGCCGGCCCGCAAGGAGAACGACAATCCCCTCAACGCCTCTCTGCTACCATAGGATTTTCGCAGGCCTTCTGCCAACAACACTGGAGGCACAGAGCCTGGCATTTCAGAATGTCCACCTTGAATCATCGGCATAAATCTCCTGACTCTTAAGCAAATTACAGGGCTTTTCTACACCTAGGACGAGAGCATATCACATTAGATTAAGAAAATGATGAAGGCGTAAAATCGTGAAAATTGGGATTTTCAGGCGGGGTTGGGGTAAGAATGTTTAGGCTTGCTTAAATGCCTATGGTGCTAACAACTAACAGCACCTTTTGAAGCAAAAAGGCATCATCTCTTATCAAAGCTTCTAGATAAAAACGGCCGGCGAGACATTAAAACGTTTAGCTAATTCTCGTATCTGGCGCACATTCAACTCTCTTTTGCCATTGAGAATTTCAGAAACGACACCGTGGATTTTTATGAGCTGGAAGAACAATTCGGCCGGCCGTTTATGCGCAGCACCTATTTCCACCTGTTGGCCTTCGAGGCCAACAAGGCGGCCAGCCTG
>DOXE01000399.1 GCA_003519205.1 Chloroflexota bacterium | reverse complement strand
AGAAGCTGTTCAGCGAATGCTGAACTCAGTTCACAATGTCAAAAGTCCAATAGAGGAGAATCAGCATATTATGAGGATCGGAATATTAACAGGTGGTGGAGATGTGCCTGGCCTGAATTCATGTATTAAGGCGGTCGTCACCAGAGCTCAAGAAGAGGGACATGAAATTGTGGGCATCCGTCGTGGCTGGGGTGGTCTGCTTTGGATAAACAAGAATGAGCCGGAGACGGTACACAAATACACAGTTGAATTAGATAAGCACATCGTTCGAACCATTGATCGCTCAGGGGGCACATTCTTACATACCAGTCGCACGAATCCTGGAAAAGTGAAGTATAAAGACGTGCCCGAATTCCTGATGGACCCGGATCATCTGGAAGCCGAAGCTCAGGATAAGAGGTTAAGAGATTTTACGCCGCACATACTCGAAGTGCTTAATTACTTAGGTATCGAACGTCTCATTCCTATTGGTGGTGACGATACTCTGAGTTATGGCGAGCGCCTTCATAGCGAAGGTTTTCCCGTCGTTGCCATACCAAAAACCATGGATAATGACGTCTTCGGAACAGATTACTGTATCGGATTTAGCACGGCCGTAACCCGAGGCGTTCAGATCATTCACCAGTTGAGGACGAGCACGGGCTCGCACGAACGGGTTGGAATCGTCGAGTTGTTCGGCCGAAATTCTGGCGAAACCAGCCTGGTCTGCTCTTATCTGGCTGGGGTCGATCGGGCCATCATATCCGAAGTGCCCTTCGATCCGGAACGGCTGGCCGAATTCGTCGTCCAAGACAAACGGGATAATCCCAGCAACTACGCCATGGTGACAATTAGTGAAGGGGCTCACATGATCGGTGGAAAGGTTATCGAATTTGGCGAAGCCGATGCATACGGGCATCGCAAGCTCGGTGGTATTGGTGAGATCATTGGTGAGGCGATCAAGAAACTCACTGGTGAACATGTGCTTTACCAGCGCCTATCTTATATGATGCGTTCTGGTGCTCCAGACGCCCTGGATCTGATGGTCTCGTTCAACTATGCTAACTTAGCCATGGATCTCATTGTGGCTGGTGAAAGTGGCCGTATGGTTGCTTTACGCGAAGGTAAATACACTCACATACCGATGAGTGAAGTGGCTAAGGGCATCAAGCGTGTGGATGTTGACGAATTTTACGACGTAGAACAATACCGTCCTAAGGTGCGTAATGTGCTTGGGAAGCCCATGTTTCTTTACTAATTCAATCATTAGAAAATTAAGGCCTTTACAGGAGCGCATACCCACCGTTAGCATTGGATAAGAACGCACTCACCACCTTGACACTTGACATCTGGCGCCCGTAAAATAACAATTAATGGAGTACAAAAATTACTATAATATCCTGGGGGTCGATAAGAACGCCAGCGATAAGGAAATAAAGCGAGCTTATCGCCAACTGGCACGAAAATTCCACCCAGATAAAAATCCCGACAATAAAGCGGCAGAAGAGAAATTTAAAGAAATTAATGAGGCTTACGAGGTTCTTGGAAACCAAGAAAATCGAGCCAAGTATGATCAGCTCGGCCGGAATTACCATCGCTACCAGCAAATGGGTGGTTCTCCTGATGGATTCGACTTTTCCCAGTGGGCGGCTGCAGGCGGACCTGGTGGAAGTTACCAACAAGTTAATATTGACATAGACGATCTGTTCGGTGGTTCAGCCGGTTTCAGCGATTTCTTTCGGACGATTTTTGGCGGTGGTGCTCGGACTCAGCGTTCTACATTTGACGATTTGATGGGTCGGCAAGATCAAATGACCGGTCAGGATATCGAATACAAAGTAGATATAACGCTTGAAGAAGCTTACCATGGAACAACTCGAACGCTGACCAGAAATGGAGGCGAACAGTTTACGGCCAAGATCCCCCAAGGAGCTAAGACAGGAACAAAAGTCAGGTTACGTGGAAAAGGAGGTCCCGGTCCGGGTGGTTCAGGTGATCTTTACTTGCTCATACGAGTTCTTCCGCACGAAACCTTTAAACGTGAGGGTAACAATCTTAAGGTTGATTTGCCGGTGGACGTTGTCGACGCCGTTTTAGGAAGCAAGGTTACTGTGCCAACTTTATCAAGCCCGGTCAAGCTCACGATTCCCCCAAAAACCCAAGGTGGACGCACATTCCGGCTTAAGGCTAAAGGAATGCCAAAACTTCGGAATAAAGGCGAGTATGGCGATCTATTAGCCACTGTCCGAATTCGCGTACCAGAGGAACTGAGCGAGGAAGAGCAACGACTTTACGAACAGCTAGCGGAACTGTCCAAAAAATCTTCTCGTAAGGAGTAGACGGCTCATTCACCTTAATAGAGGGTTTCTACAAATCCAATCCACACCTGAGGAAACAGTTAATGAAATTTAAGCAAATAAAAGTTATCTTCTTTTCAGTGGCCTTATTATTGTTGGCAGCGGTTGCCTGCTCATTTGGACCTCTTGGCGGTGAATCTATCTCAACACCCGATTCTCCAGCCACTGTCCAGCCAACAGCCGAATCACCACAGTTAGTTCCTCAGGCACAAAGTACTCCGATCATTAACCCCCAGTCCGTGCAATCTGCCTTAAGCGAATTAGAGATCGAAGAGCTATTAGTTGGTCTGTACCAGAAAGTTAATCCATCAGTTGTCCATATACTTGTATATACAAGTCGAAACGACGCGCTGCCTTTAGGGAGTGGCAGCGGCTTTATATTTGATTCTGAAGGTCGCGTCGTTACGAATAATCACGTTGTCGAAGATGGTAATGACTTCGAGGTCGTTTTTGCAGATGGAAGTCGACGGTGGGCAGAGGTTATAGGATCTGATGTTGACAGTGATCTAGCCGTCATTCAGGTGGAATCCCCGCCACCCAATGTCATACCCGTTACCCTGGGAGATTCGGACCAACTCAGGGTTGGACAGTTCGTCATCGCCATTGGTAACCCATTTGGCGAGCAAGGCTCAATGTCACTGGGCATTATCAGCGGTTTGGGTCGCAGCCTTGAATCCCAACGACAATTAGACAACCAAGGTGGCCGGTATTCCCTGCCCCAAGTCATCCAGACAGATGCCCCGATAAATCCAGGTAACTCTGGAGGACCCCTGCTTAATCTTGCCGGAGAAGTGGTTGGGGTTAACAGTGCCATCCGGACGACAACGGGAGTCAATTCAGGAGTGGGATTTTCGATTCCTGTTAATGCCGTTCGCAGAGTGATACCCAGGCTAATCGAAGAAGGGCAATACATTTATGCTTACATGGGAGTACAGATACAATC
>DOXE01000071.1 GCA_003519205.1 Chloroflexota bacterium | reverse complement strand
ATAAGAAACCGAGGATTCTCATATCTTTATTAGTTTTGCCAGAATTTCAGCTTTCGCTAAACTGTCCGCTATGTTTCCAACTTTTTATCAAAAGATCTTAAAAAAAGCAGGCTTTTACCTAGGTTTGATATTTTGGACAGTTTTTTTAACCTCATGTGCCACCCTGGATGATCCATCTAGCAAATCGCCGCCGACAAGGATCCAGATTGAGCCTGCATCAATGCCGATTACAACAACCGACTCCAACCAAGTGCGGACCAATCCGGCCACACCCTCGAGGGTCGCAACCATTACTCAGACACCAACATTGACGGCAATTCCATTGCCCTCTGTTTTAGGCACAACACCATCAGCCCCAACACTTTCACCTACCCCCAATCCTTATGACAATTTAACCATTAATGCTCTATCTAACCGAGATTATGGGGGTGGTTTGTTAGATATCGTGGATACTATAGAATCAAATGAGGCGTTTACCCGTTACCTCATCACCTACCCGAGCGATGGACTGACAATCTATGGATTTATGAATGTGCCCAACGAAGGCGATAAATTTCCCGTGGCCATCATGCTGCACGGATATGTAACCCCAAACCAATATAATACCCTCGCTTACACTAGGCGTTATGCTGATGTCCTGGCCGAGGCTGGCTTTTTCGTCATTCACCCAAATTTTCGAAACTATCCCCCATCTGACAGTGGTCCGGATCCTTATAGGGTAGGCTTTGCGATAGACGTGCTAAACTTGATCGCCATTATCAAAGAACAGAGCCAGGATCCAAATGGTTACCTGCGAAGATCAGATCCCGAAAACATCCACCTATGGGGTCATAGTATGGGCGGGGGGGTTGCTCTCAGGGTATTAACGGTTAATAACGATCCCTACATCAAAGCAGCGGTGCTCTATGGCTCGATGAGTGGGGACGAACGACTAAATTATGAACGGATCAGAGAATGGAGCAATGGCTTGACTGGTGAATTCGAGCTGACCGCACCAGAAGATATGCTAGTTGCCATTTCTCCAATCAATTACCTGGATCGAATCACCGCAGCCATAAGCATCCACCACAGTGATGCCGATCAAGTTGTCCCTCCGGAATGGTCTGACGATCTCTGCCAGCAATTAAAAGAGCTAAAACAAACGGTAGAATGCCATAGCTATATCGGACTACCACATACATTTCGTGGCCAAGGTGATGCCTTATTCATTGAACGAACAGTAGATTTTTTTAACAGATATTAACTTTGTTGTGAATTCACTGGTATCAACAAATTATATCGGCGTTCTTGTATCGCCCTTTCAGCCCAGGGCATCCAGCTCATCCAGGGCTTGCTGTGCCTGAACGAAGATCGGATTGAGGCGCAAGGCATGATTGTAAGCATCTTTAGCCCGATTTAGTTCGCCAGATGCTAAGAGTGCATGCCCTCTATAAAGGTATGTCTCCTCGACTTCCTGACCTCCATGGTTTGTNNATTAAACCATGCGTACGCGTTTTGAGGATCCCTAACCGTCATCTCTCTTGCCTTCAATGCAGCGTTTTGCCACATCAATTCGGGCACAATTATGTCGGGACCGAGCAATTCAACCAGATCTTCTTCTTGGTCCGGTGAATACACAAGGACGAAAGTATAGTTAAATTGAGCCCATTGCTCTTCCAATATTTCATATTCAATGGGCCGGCCGCTACTATCCCAGGGACCCAAATAAGTATCATGACTTATAAATACCCTTTCAGAATCGTCATAACCATAGAGGGTCAAATAATGTCCCATCCAACCCTGCTTATCGTTCAGAAAGAGACCTTTTTCGACCATAACCGGAAAGCCCTCAGCCAGTAGACGTTTCAGGATCATGATATCACCACCACTATACCAGGCGGCGAGCAAAGGCGTCTCATCGTTTACATAGCGAGTCAATTCCTCAGGTGACACGTTCCGGTCATCATAGTTAGGCTTAATAGCTCCTCCTACTTCTAGTTGGTCCCGATTGTGACCATGAAAATTCATAACCATCGTAAGATTCGCCGGGCCGCAATTATTGAATTTCTGGGGAATGACCCCGATCCCGTCAATGACAACTCGTCTTGGGAGAGGGATGTCAGTTGCTGTTGGGCTTGGTTGAATCGTTGGAGTAGGTGTGACTGATGGCGTAATTAGTGGGGATTTACTGCTTCTTTCTTGTACCGTTGATTTGGTTGGATTGGCGGTCCTTGGTGGTGAATCGGTAGTAGTAACCTCAGTTCGAGCGGGATCATTCAGAGGAACAACGATTTCTTTAGCTTTGGAAGTATCAGCTCCGGCCGGTACCGGAAGGGCGGTGGGCAAAGGTGTTGTGACTAACTCAACCACCTCTTCTGGTAACCGGCCGGTCAATTGGCCCGGTAACGCCCAGATTAGACGCGGTATCAATAACCAGACTGCGACAATCAAGATAAGCGATACGAAAATAAAAGCAAGAGCCACCCGTGATCCTCTTTTCATGTCGCTATTCTACACTCCCTATGCTGCAAATATTAGAAATTGAATAATCACCTTTGATTGGTCATTTGCTTTCGAATAGAACACAAATTTGGATATCGGTACTCATGTCGCCATCTGGTTGCCAGTTAAGGACATGGCGATATTATAGGAGTATGTTCTAAACCGCCTCCATACTCATCCATTCTTAATTCATATGGAAGATATATCAACCTTCCGAGTGCGAAAATCTGATCCCCGCCTATTTGTGATATCCGGGATCGTCTTAGCCATCTGTCTATATTACAGCTATGTCTATGCATTTAAAGCGCCGATAACTGGAATCACTTGGAATACAAATTGGCAAATCATCGACCGAAAACCTTGTATAAACGATATTGTTTCCTGTGAGGCCAACAAGGACAACATTCAGGATGGGGATCAATTTCGATTGATTGGTGACTACACTATCGAAGAATTGGATAGAGATCGAAGACTGGTGCCATTTTCTGGCTTTGAGGTTGGTGACACAGTTCCAGTTATGATAACACGCGATAGCGAGCAGGTTGAAACAACCTGGCTTATGCCTCGGCATTCTGTAATCAACCAAATCGAATTTCTGATCACACCCCTCCTCATCTATGGTCCTTTCTGGTTAATGGGTTCGTTCATTCTGTTATTCATGAAACCACGTGATGAGAGATGGCGAATACTTATTGTGTTCAGTTTTACCACGGCTCTATGGATCGCCGTTGGTCTGCCATCAGTGTCAAGAGTATCTAATTCCTCTCTATTCCTTCACGCATTAAGTTGGATTTTGATACCGGTTTATCTCCACTTGCATCTCTTAGTACCCACACCCCTCGGCAAACGTAACCGCTATTTATTGATTTCGGTTCTTTACATTTTCACCATGATCCTTGCTACGGCCGAACTTATTCAAGTATTGCCACTTTCAAGCTATTTATTAGCAATTCTAGTGGCAGGCTTGGGAAGTATCATTCTATTGGGCTATCGTTCTTTTATCTTGCAGCCATCGGCCGACCGATTGGCTTCCAGGTTGATGTTAACAGGAGTGACCCTCGCCCTGGGACCTGGAATCATACTTCATATTGTGCCAACCCTCCTGGGCATTGGAGCTGGTCAAATAGCTATCGTCCTGTCTATAATAGCGATTCCAATCCTTCCTCTTTTCTATACTTATGCTATTTATAAGCACCAACTGGGCATTCAAGAACCCCGGATAAACCGCCTTTTAGCGTCCTATGGCTTGTTTTTGGTATATCTGACTGTACTTGGCGTTTCATTTTTAATTGCCAGTAGTTGGCTCCTTCCGGCGAATGAGTTGCTAGCCTTTGGCCTTATTGCGGCCCTTGCCTTACTCCTAACGACTCTGCCATTGCGTGACTTGGCTATTAAAACCTTCGATCGGCTTGCCTACGGCACCCGATATAACAAAGAGGAAATTCTCGAATATTACGCCGGCCGTATCCCGACCGTTTCAAACCGAAAAGAATTACTTCAACTGCTAACAAAAGATCTCTTGCCTTCGCTGAATATTCATCAATCAGCTTTATTACGCCTCAATCATGAAGAGATAAACCTGTTTTACCAAGTGGGTGTTAACCTTAAACAGTCGAATTTTACGCCAAAAGTTGTGCAGATTCTCTCTGAAATAGCAAATCGATATCGGCCGAAGCATGGGTCTCGTTTAGAATCC
>DOXE01000483.1 GCA_003519205.1 Chloroflexota bacterium | reverse complement strand
AATCAATATTGCTACCGAAATCCGACAGGCTTTCGAATCCGCCCTGCAATCCACGGGCAAAATATCCGTTGCTCAGGATGCAGTTTACGAGCGGGCCGTATGGCTGATCGGCGGGTTTTTAGGACTGGCTGGCATTCAAGGACTGGTCACACAGGGTATGCCATGAACTTGCTTGGGATCGACGTCGGTACCACCGGCTGCAAGGTGGCTTTGTTCTCCCTGAATGGCAATATCTTGGATTCCGCTTATCGCGAGTATGATGTCCAAAGTCCCCAACCAGGCTGGGCAGAGCTGGATGCTGCAACCATCTGGGAAGATGTGAAAGCCGCAATTCACTCGGTATCGGCAGCCAACCCGGGGGCAGACATTCTGGCGCTTTCGGTTTCATCCATGGGAGAAGCGGTGGTTCCCGTTTCAGAGAATCGTCAGATTTTAGGGCCATCGATCTTGAACTTCGACAGCCGGGGCGAGGAATTCCTGGCCGATCTGGCCGAGCAGCTGCCAGGTGAACGCCTGTATGCCATCAACGGCAACACGGTGGGTAATCACTACAGTCTCACCAAACTCAAATGGATTCAAGTGCACCAACCCAACCTTTACGCCCGCACTTACAAATTTTTGCATTGGAGCTCCTTCATCGCTTTCATGCTGGGCGCCGACCCGGTGGTCGATTACTCGCTGGCAAACCGCACCTTATTGTTTGATATACACAAATGCGACTGGTCAGAGGCACTGCTGTCAGATACCGGTATCGACCGGGCCAAGTTGCCTGACCCAGTCCCCTCTGGCAGGATCATCGGGACAGTATCAGCCGATATGGCCGCCAAACTAGGCTTGAAGAAGGGCGTGCGCATCGTATCAGGTGCCCACGATCAATGCGCTAATGCGGTTGGTTGCGGCGTGATCGACTCGGGCAGCGCCGTATATGGCATGGGTACTTTTCACTGTATCACACCAGTTTTTGCCACCCAACCCTTTCCCCATTTAATGATCGAGCGCGGCCTGAACACCGAACACCATGCCATCCCAAACCGCTATGTGAGCTTTATTTATAATCAGGGGGGCTCATTAGTTAAGTGGTATAGGGATACTTTCGCCGCTGAGGAACGCCGGCAGGCGGAGGAAAATCATTATTCCGTCTATCCTGCTCTCTTCGCAGAAATCCCGAATAAAATTAGCAGCGTGGTGGTCTTACCACATTTTTCGACCACTGGTCCGCCTTATTTTGTCGCCGACTCATCCGGCCTGATTGCTGGGTTGCGCCTGGAAACCAGCCGAGGAGAGATTCTCAAAGGTATCATCGAAGGGATAGCCTTCTACCTCAAAGAAGTGGTTGATTCGCTGCCGGAAACCGGCATCCAAACCGAGGACTATCGCGCTGTTGGCGGTGGCAGTCAATCCGATGTCTGGGTTCAAACCTGTGCTAACATTTTTGGACAGCCCATCACCCGTCCAGAGATCACCGAAGCTGGCACTTTGGGTGCGGCCATCATGGCTGGTGTTGGCGCTGAGTATTTCGAGAGTTACACGCAGGGTGTGGCCGCCATGGTCAAACTCGAGCGTACTTTTGAGCCGGACATATATCAGCATGAGCTTTATCAGGCCCGTTACCAACACTACCAGCAACTGTGGCCATTGATGGGCGACTACTTGCGAGATTTATCTACATAAATAGGGTTGCTTCCTGTGATGGCAGATAGCCAGCCTAGAGGTTGTATTGACCAATTGAAGCAGGTATGGCCAGCGGTCATCATGATAGCTGTCCTACTGCTGATGGTGACAGATATCCTTGCCAGCCTTGCCAGGAATATCTCTGATTGGCGCAACGGCTGCCAAGATGTTACCCACAAACGGCAGCATCCTAACACAGACTACCGGGCACTAGGGCGATACATACCGGCCGAGGCCATCGTTTCGAGCGAAGATTTGATAGCGGCGGAAAGAAGAGCCCCCGATGGCACAGGCGTTTATTCGCTTATCGAGCGTAGTGACTCGGTTTACGCGGCGCGATCGACCTATGATTATCTTTGCCAGAACGGGTGGTCGTTTGACCGTTGGAATACGTATGAAAAGCGTGATTTCATCTTTGGTGGAGATGGAGATGATCGCTACTGCACCTCGCACGCGATTCAAGGCCGTTTTTATATGGGTTATATTCCCTTGTGCGGATCGCGGGATAAGTTCTCGTCCTACAGCATCATCCAGCGGGGCGATGTGGTCATTGCCATTTACGAAACCACTTATGATCGGGTCAATACCGGTATATTGACCAACGGGGAAACCTGGCGGGTGTTTCAAGAGCTGCGAACCCAGCCTCATCTGCAAGAAAGTAAAGAGGGGACGTAGGTAGCGGACTATGAGTAGTTTTGCTATAAAGCATTAATGCTGGTCAGGAACTTGTCAGTAATAAAAACACCCCCTGTTCTTGAGGCCCGCCTACCCTTGTTGCTGAAACAGCTCAGGCTACCAACAGTAACCGCCAACTACGGTCGATTGGCCAAGGAAGCGACCAGCAGCGGCCAGCCCAATGAAAAGTACCTTGGGAAAACATATATCGCCATTAGCCTGGGTCTGGCAGCCTGTCAACAGAGCTGCCAGGTGCGTTTCTTCACTGCCGCTGGGTTAGTAAACACGCTCTTGGTAACCACCAACCCTGTCGTTTGTTGGTCGGGCAATCGGCATTGACAACCTAGCGCTTGATGAAGTTGAGAACCTCGTCGGTTTGACGATGGAATTGGGTTTTTTGGCCATGGCGTTTACCAGGGGGGCTATCGTTGACAAGCTTCGTTCTGCTTTGGAAGAACATGGGCTAAAAGCAGGAATCTGGCAACATCTCGTGTCGAACGAGAAGACGGGGTCGAGATGCCACTGAGCCGAGCCAACGTGGAAAAGAATCCGCCCGACTGTTACTTGCCCGGATCATACTTGCCAGCTATCAAGAATATGCAGCTGAACTTGTACATACCGGTGTGCGAGCCGATAATATTCCTTCACAGCGGGTTTGCCGGAATTGTGAGTTAGCAGACTCCGGTATGTATTTTCTTGGAGTGGTGTATTCACGATTAGTCGAAAAGGCAGAGTTTACCCACTAAGTATTGCAAGCTCATGGTTATTCTTGGAGTGGAAGGTGGTATATCGCTTTGCAGCAACTTAGAGAATCGTCCTAACGATGATGTATTATAGGTGGGTAGCAGGAATGTAGGCACGGCCAGGTGCACTAAACATATCAAGTATAAACTTCCATTTCTCTTCACTCGTTACCACTCCACAACACCTTTAATGAGCGGAACAACTTCACCACCAACACGAACCATGGCAATATCTCCTGGTGGTCCATACACCTCTATGTAAATCGTACTTGGTCGTCCGGCTTCTATGCCCTGCTCTGAAGTGATATGTGTTATGGGCGGCGTTGTATCGATAATGCGGTTTTCTATCAAGTAGGCACCCAGTCCGCCACTGGCACTCCCTGTTGCAGGATCCTCAGGAACCCCCAGTCTGGGAGCGAACATCCTAGTATGGACATCGGACTCATCACTTTCTGTTTCCAGAGACAGAACCATTGTACAGTGGACATTTTTTTCGACTGGATCGAGTTCATCAAGAACACTGTTCATTGCAGATGCATCCTGTTTGCTGAGTTGAAGGGATTGAACTTCCTCTAATGAGCGAACAGGAACAAATAATTGACGAATTCCGGTGGACACAACTTGCACAGGCCAACCCGTATCGAGAATAGCTTCTGATCGCAAGCCGAGACTTTTTGCGAGCCGCTTTATTTGTTCCTCACTGGCAGTGGCGAAAAACTCAGGTTTTTGATGGTCCATTACTACCTTGGTGACTTTACCAGCACTGACATGCAACTGCGCTGCTCTTACCCCCACACCAAGCTCAAAATTCACCTTCGTTATGGGTTCCTCTAATGTAACCCTTCCTAGATGGGCTAAAAGCCAATGCGTTCCCACGACCGGATGACCTGCGAAAGGGAGTTCACGCGCGGGTGTGAAAATTCGGACTTTGAAATCGGCTTCGGGACTTTCAGGGGGCAGCACAAAAGTAGTTTCGGATAAATTCATTTCCAGGGCTATGGTTTGCATCTGTTTCGTACTTAGCCCCGCGCCTTCAGGAAAGACAGCCAGGGGGTTGCCGCCAAAGGCTTGATTAGTGAAAACATCTAACTGGTAAAACTGATATTTGGNNAATCAGTCACTGTACCATTGTGCCGGAACTACCAGTTCACGACGAGTGCGTGTCAAAATTTTGAAAGCCGAAATATATACATGAGTGATAGCGGCTTGCTAGCCCTTGAAACAGTGATGCTTTCCAGAGAAATACTTCTCTTTTACAAAAACAAGTACCCCACAAATGATATTAAAAGTGCCCCTATTCGGGGACATTTTTGTGTTTTGATGTAGACATATCTTATCATTTGAAGCGATCTTAGGCATTGGGTAGCTAAACAGACAGAATGAGCATGGGAAGTGACAGCACTAGAAGGCGGGGCTACTTCTATATCCTCCAATTAGTACTCAATTCCTATATATAATGTACTTGCAAGTTTGACATAAATGGAATATGATCCTGATTAAGATAGGGGCAAATATTAATCGGAATTTTTCCCCAACACGAAGTTTCATTCGCGCGTATCTTGAGCCTGAGTGGGGATAGCACCGAGAATTGCTCAGGCAGATATTGTCTATTTGCGGGGTTAAACTAATGGCAACTGTGGGCATGATTCAAATGGCGTGCTACTGTGGCGCAAAGCTTTTTTACATTGGCAACACTGCAAAGAACCAACCGCCCTTGGACATCATCGAAAAACTAAAGGCCAAAGTTAATTCGGGCGATACCGGCTTTTTTAGCAGTGCTGACGGAAGCTATGGCGACTGCCCATTTTGTGGCTTGACCTACGAGTTGCCCGATCCGGAACTTATGGATTGGTTGCCTTACTTAGACGCAGATCAGTTTACCTCGACGATCAACAATATCCAGAGTTCGCCCTCTGGCAATAACGGTCAGCAATTGAGCCCTCCTTCTGCTCATCGGTACAACTTATGATCCGGTGAAGATTAGGTGAATTCACCGATCGGTCTATCCCACAGAGTCACAACATAGCCTATCATTAGAAACCTCTTGTTTGCTAATTGAGGGCGTGTAATTTGTTTGGCGTGGAAAGGGTGTCCCCGATAAACTTTGATTGGTGTTGGTGCTCTGGCAAAGAGCATGCGCCCAATGCTAACTTAATACTGCCCAAGCCTGGTTATTAGGATTAAGAAATGAGCGAATCAGAAAACAGCTTCGTTCAGGGGATTCGGGAGCATAAAGTCCGGGCAGCCATCGCCGTATTGGCGATCGTGGCCGCCTTCGCAATTCTGTTATGGGCAGTAATCCCGAGTATTACGCCGGCATGGACTGGTTTTGGTTCAGACAATGCCAGTGATGGGGGGATGATAACCAATAGGACTTTGTGGGAATGGTTGGAGTTGCTGTTAATTCCGGCCGCTTTACTTTTAGGTGCCTGGTGGGTTAGCCATCCTAGAAAAGAGCTAGATGTCGGTCGATCCTCGGCCGAAGCTTTTTCGAAAAGCCAATTAGAGGCAATCGATAGTCAACACCAGGAGAAGAGGATTCAGATTTACTATGACACGATGACGGAATTGCTCCTGAAACATGGATTGCGCGAAGCATCTCGGAATGACGAAGTTCGCCGGGTCGCTCGAGCGCAAACCATGACAGTGTTATGGGGCCTTAATAGCGAACGAAGGGGAGCTCTGACGAGATTTTTGTATGAATCACAGTTGATCCAGCATCCGGACCCGATTATCTCCTTGGCGGGTGCAAATCTTTCGTCAGCTAATTTAAGTGGGGTTGATTTGAGCGATGCTGATCTAAGACAGGCCCGTTTAACGGCCGCTAACCTGGCTGATGCCCGGCTACACAGAACGGACCTCGCCGGAGCCGATCTGACCGGAGCCGACCTTCAGGGCGCAGTACCAACCAAGCCACCCGTGGGAGCATCAAGATGGGTCCCACCAAATTTGAGCCGGGCGAATTTGAATGAGGCTGTGTTGCGAGAAGCAAATCTCGCTGAAACATNNCCGAAGCCTCTTTGCGGGGAACACGATTGGATCAGGCAGATTTGCATAAGGCGATTCTAAGAGGAGCTGACTTACATGGTGCTCAGCTCAAGGATGCAAATCTGAGCGAAGCCAACCTTGACGAAGCAGACATGAGTGAGGCAAATTTAGTCAAGGCCAAGTTTACCAGTGCAATTTTGACAAAGGCAACGTTCAAGCGGGCTACGATGAGAGGTGTTGATGCTTGGCAAGCTAATTTTAAAGACGCCGATCTGAGTGGAGCTGATCTCAGCGAGGCACGGCTGGCGATGTGTTTCCTGTTTAATAGCAATTTACGCGGCGCCAATCTTACCGGCGCAAATTTACGTGGTGCCAATCTTAGTCGTGCTGATCTGACAGGTGCAAAACTGGAGAGAGCTGACTTACGGGGCGCTTACTTATCAGGGGCTATCGTCACCAGCGAAGAACTTGCTCCAGCGCTGTCCCTTGAAGGAGCAACGATGCCTGATAACCAGCGTGTACAGATCTCGCTTGGCACGGATGGCAAGTCGAACGGTTCACGAGGACTTCCTTACCCAGTTGCTACTAACGAATCTGAAAACAGCTAGTGGTAAACTCCTTGGAGTTTCCTCGAACGGAACCGGGCCTTCGCGTCTATCCTAATTTCAGATAATCTCCCAATTTCACCTAGCACTCGCTAAAACCGCAACCATAACACTTCCGGCAACCTTCCTCATTGACGAAAGCGGCCTCACCGCACTCAGGACAAAGGTCACCGAATAGTAATTGACTCATTTGCATCGGCAATTGCCCATTTGATTTCGAATCGGGCAGCTGTCTTTCGGTCAAGTACTCTTCGAGCGCCTGGGCAACGCCATCTGGTAGAGATAGAACACGGTTAGTGCCAAAACCCATTGGCCGGCCACCCCCAATGCCACTTAATTGTTTAATAACTTCTTCCATGCGGTCGCGAGGCGGTATCGGCGAAGACAATCGCAAAACATAGCTAATGAGTCGGCCGATAGCTTCCGAAACGGCCGCCGTGTCACTGCCGGCTTTGGAGGTCTGGATGAAGACCTCAAAAGGTTGGTTGCCACCATTCTCATTAATCGTAACGTACGTATTGCCTAGAGGAGTCGTAACTCTATGGGTCTCGCCCCGCAACTTGCTGGCTCGAGGTTTTTTCGATTCAGGCCATATCGTCGCCTGCTTCATGTTGATTTCTTTGTCCCCCCTGGTAGCCCTCGTCTCCAAAACTACTTTCTCCCTTGAACCCGTCACATAAACAGTGAGACCTTTACAACCTAATTCCCAGGCTAGTCGATAGGCATCGGCAACATCTTCTTCTGTCGCATGAGCTGGAAAATTACAGGTCTTAGAAATGCTGTTATCTACAAAAGCTTGTATGGCGGCCTGCATTCGCACATGTTCTTCTTGGGAAATATCGGCGGCTACTACAAAAGTATCTCTAATATGGTCGGGTATTTCTTCTAATTGTTGGCAACTACCAATTTCTGACACCGAGGCGATGATGTGTTGTCGCGACTCCAAATCAAGGTCCGCTTCGATAAGTGCTTGCTCGAACAATGGACTGGTATATTGCAATTCCAAGTCCGCACCATTGTCATTCACGTGACGAAGGTATGCTAAGGCGAAAACAGGTTCACAACCATAACCTTCACAACCAGCAACTGTAGCAATTGTCCCCGTTGGCGCAACAGTTGTCTGCGCAGCATTACGAATGCCGTAAAGTCGAATACCCTCAACTACTGAATCCCAATCCAGACCAGGACGACCAAAATCGTGTCTGTAAGGAAATAGTGGTTTTGGTGGCCTCCAGGTTAAATCCTCGGGATCATAGATGCTCCCTTTGATGGCCAGAAATGGCCCTCGTTCTTTAGCCAGCTCGATGCTGGTTCTCATACAATGATAGCGAACAAACTCCATGACCTGACCAGCAAACTGCTGTGCCTTTTCAGAACCATAGCGGATTTTTGAATGGTACATTAGGTCGGCTAGGCCCATAATTCCCAGAC
>DOXE01000225.1 GCA_003519205.1 Chloroflexota bacterium | reverse complement strand
GCCGATTGATTCACCTCCTCACATAATTTGGATAGAATGGCTTCGCGGCGGGCGACTACTGCAACACAATAACTGTTTTCCACGAGAGTTTGCACTAAAGCAGCCCCAATGCCCGAAGATCCACCCACGATAAGGGCGGTTTTATGTGGCTGAAGTGGTTTCACAGGTGGCACTTCGGGATTTGGCATTTAGTTTTCCTTTGACCAAGATTGGGTATTTTAGCACATGTGATGTCAGTTTAAAGAGCTCAAGTACTTGCGAGCTATTGTACATTTGTTAGAATAGTTACCGATATGAGTTTCATCGCACGTCTAATTGCCCACCACTATCATCATCACCACCAAAATGATAACTCCCTGGTCGGGCAATGCTGCTGGCGAGCGTAAAGATTAGAAATACTTAGTCCATTTACTGCTATTAAAAGAAGCGCTTCCCGACAAGGAGGCGCTTTTTTTATAGGATAACTGGTTAGAGAGGTTCGCATGAATCAAGACAGACGAGATATTCGATTGGCATTACCAAGTAAGGGTAGGCTTGCCGATGACGCTCTTGAATTGCTGGCAAGCTCAGGCTTACGAGTACATAAACCAAATCCTCGCCAATATGCGGCCATCATCCCTAGTTTGCCTGGGATAACCGTTTTGTTTCAACGTCCTGGCGATATCGTCGTTAGTATTCGGGACGGAAGTGTCGATTTTGGCATAACTGGATGGGATGTGGTTTCTGAAGGAGCTTTGGCAGCCAATGATGGGAATGGATCTGTTCTGACTTTACTGAAAAACCTTGGCTTCGGTGAATGTACATTAAATGTGATTGTCCCAGAGAATTGGTCTTCGGTGAAGAGAATGGTCGATCTCGGGCAAATACAAGCCAAAATTGAACATCCATCATTGCGCATCGCTACTAAATTTCATCAATTGACCAAGGATTTCTTTATTAAACATGGCTATGAGGATATTCGCCTGATATCGGCCGAGGGCACTTTAGAAATTGCTCCTAGTATCGGCTATGCTGATCTCATAGTCGACCTTGTATCTACGGGAACGACGCTACGAGACAATCGGCTGCGCACCTTACAGGATGGATTGATACTCGAGTCACAAGCATGCCTGATCGCCAATAAAATAACATTAAGGAAAAGACCGGAAGTTCTGGCGATCGCAAAAAGATTACTGGAATTTATCGTAGCCAATCTTCGGGCGGAGGAAAACGTTGCCATTTTTGCCAACGTCCGCAGCGACTCCCCTGAAGCTATTGCTGCCTCCATATTCAAAAAGAAAGTCATTGGTGGACTACAAGGTCCAACGATTTCACCGGTCATAGCTAGAGAAGGGGGTGATTGGTTCGCAGTTAATATTATCGTTCGCAAAGATCAATTGGCGGAAGCAATTGAAGAATTGAGAGATATTGGAGGGAGCGGTGTGATCGTCTCCCCTGTCAATTTTATTTTCGAGGAAGAACCACCGGCTTATCGGGATATGCTAGCCGCATTGGAGGGATAGATGATTCAAATCTACGATGTATATACTGCACGACAAAGCATCCTTCAACGAGCTTCTGGTCTGGATAAATTCTACTCCACGGCCGTTGCAGAAATGGTTGAAAAGGTTTTTGGCAGCGGTGTAACGCCGTCGCAAGCCGTAACCGAAATCGTTGAAAGTGTGCGCAAAAATGGAGATATTGCACTGCAGCAGTGGTCCAAAAAACTTGACCAGGTAACGCTTAATGACTTTCGTGTGTCTCCAAAAGAAATGCTTAACGCCTATGATTCATTAACGGCCCAGGAGAAAAAAGCATTGAAAGATGCCCGGGATCGCATCCGCGTCTTTCATGAGCTCCAGCCTATGCCCGAGTGGCAAACTACAGCTCTAGGAGGGGTGTTGGGACAGAGAGTTACGCCAATCGACAGGGTAGGTATATATGTGCCTGGTGGCACAGCACCGCTGCCTTCTTCGCTTTTAATGTCTGTGATTCCCGCCCAAGTTGCAGGGGTCGGCCAGTGTATCATTTGTACCCCTCCAAGTCCCCACCCATCGATTTTGGCTGTTGCCCATTTGTGTAGCCCCGTGGAATTGTATCAAGTTGGCGGTGCCCAGGCGATAGCCGCCATGGCTTATGGAACAGCAACGATACCCAAGGTAGATAAAATTGTCGGGGCAGGCAACTTATTTGTGACCCTGGCAAAACAGCAATTATTTGGGGTCGTAGGTATTGACGCTCTGGCTGGACCGACAGAAACGATGATCATCGCCGATAGTACGGCAAATCCAAAGTGGGTAGCAGCGGACTTGCTGGCTCAAGCGGAGCACGATGTGATGGCAAGTGCTATTCTACTTACACCAGACCTTGAGCTGGCTAAAGAAGTACAGGTTGAAGTTGCCAGACAATTGGAGGATTTATCACGGGCAAACATTATCGCCCGGTCACTCCGGGATTGCGGCGGAATCGTCCTTACTTCTGGTATCGATGAAGCGATCATATTAGCCAATGATTACGCGGCCGAGCATTTATGCCTTGAGGTATCGAATCCTCAATCCGTGGCGGACAAAATTACCAATGCTGGTGGCATTTTTATTGGCGATAGATCTTTTGAAGTCCTCGGTGATTATGTTGCTGGACCAAGTCATGTCATGCCAACCGGGGGGTCGGCTCGGTTTTCGTCACCTTTAAATGTGCTTGATTTTGTCAAAATTACCAGCATCATAGCCTTGGATCCACAAACAAGCATGGAAATTGGTCAATCAGCGGCTGAGATCGCCGATATGGAAACACTTACTGCCCATGCATCGGCAGCGAGGATTCGTCAAGGAGAAAATTGTGTCTAAATATTCGGCTTTTGTTCGCCAACACATTCATACAATGCCAAAATATCAGCCGGTAGTGCCGCTAGAAATATTATCAGGACAGCTTAATCGTTCTGCTGATACGATTCTAAAACTTGACGCAAACGAAAATCCATATGGTCCTTTGGATGTCGTTCAAAAGGAAATAAAAAACCTGCCCTACATACATATCTATCCTGATCCTTCAAGTAATAAATTATGCAGGGCTTTGTCCAAGTATCATGAACTACCTTTAAGTAATATTGTCCCTGGAGCGGGAGCGGATGAGCTAATCGACCTAACCATGCGGCTTTTTCTCGAACCTGGAGATGCTATCGTTAATTGCCCACCAACTTTTGGGATGTATTCTTTCGACGCCTTGTTGAATGGAGCTACTGTCCTATCTGTAGGACGAAATAAGGACTTTTCATTGGATATTGCCAAAATTGAAGATGTGATCAAGAATGAAAAACCAAAGCTAATTTTTATTTCTTCGCCGAATAATCCAGATGG
>DOXE01000159.1 GCA_003519205.1 Chloroflexota bacterium | reverse complement strand
CGCCCTCGACAACCGGCCGCTCAGCTTTGAGGAATTTGAAGAACGAGTCAACCAAGCGATCTTCACCAGTGCCACGCCTGGACCTTATGAGCTCAAACATTCATCTAAGATTGTTGAACAGGTAATCCGCCCGACGGGCATCGTGGATCCGGCTGTCGATGTACGGCCCGTAATGGGTCAGGTAGATGATCTGCTGGTAGAGATCAACCGACGAACTGAACAGGGCCAAAGAGTGTTGGTCACGACACTAACCAAGCGTATGGCCGAAGATCTCAGTGATTATCTTCTGGAGATGGGGGTGAAGGTTCATTATCTTCACTCAGAGATAGATACGCTGGAAAGGACCGAAATCTTGCGCGACCTACGGATGGGGGTCTTTGACGTTGTGGTTGGAATCAACCTTTTAAGGGAAGGCTTGGACTTACCGGAGGTATCATTGGTTGCCATCCTGGATGCTGACAAAGAGGGATTTCTACGCTCAGATACTGCATTAGTTCAAACGATCGGCCGCGCTGCCCGGCATGTGGATGGAAAAGTGATCATGTATGCTGATCATGTTACCGATTCCATGGCCCGTGCGATTGACGAAACCAGCCGGCGGCGGGAGAAGCAGATCAGTTACAATGAGGAGCACGGGATCGAACCTCGGACTATCATCAAAGAAGTGCGGGACCTGGCGGGAGAGATTGCCCAGAGGCGAGCTGCCACCATCGCCGAGGAGAAGGCGGCCTACGTCTCTTCAGCCGATCTGCCAAAGGATGAGCTCAACCGGCTGATTAAGGAACTAGAGAAACAGATGAAGGCTGCCGCTCAGGCCTTAGAATTTGAGAAGGCCGCCATACTCCGTGACCAGATCGTCGAGCTTCGACAGATCATGGTGCTTAAAGAAGCAGGTAAGAGTAGTGACCTGCCCGAATGGGAGCGAATACGAATGCTGGAAGAGGCCGGGCTTGAAGTTAGTTAATATCTGTCCGAACGTGAATGCTCCCATCTTCCATAATTTCCAATTCCATACCTGTCTGAAGACTTGAAAAACTGGATGAGTCAAGAGCAATGATGGGTATGGACTTGGCATACATTTCATCGGCCACGATGGAAGCCAAGGCAAAAAAAGAATCGACGCTCGTGGTGATGATCGCTGCTGGTGCGGTGCCACTTCTTATCGCTTCTAATAGTACGGCCGTCGTCGTGGATGAACCACGGGTGAAAGGAACCACCAGGATCCTTCCTGTTGCATTTTGACCTGATAACGGGTGGCGACGGTCGGTGATCTCGCCGGTATGGTGGTCAAAACCGCCCCAGAAAGAAATTGGCTCATTGGTCACCAGGGTGAGGCCCTGCGCTCTTCCCCTGACTACCGGTACACCCTGGATCACAACTCCCATAAAGAATCATCCCTTACAATGCGACCCGCAATCGCCGAACGCACGCAATCATCCAGGCTGCCAAAGGTCACCTCTGTTCCTAACAATCCTGGCGCATAATAGGCATATTTGGCCGAGTTGGTCATTAGGGTTTTTATTTCGGGGGGTAACATGGGTGTGGCCAGGATACATGTATCAACCGTCACCCGGCCACCAAAAGCCTGGAGTGATTCCAAATACCCCGCTTTTTCGGCCAGCAACATCATCGATCGACTGGAGGTGACCAAAAACTGGACCCCAGGATGCACGTGGTTTCCCTGCAATCTGGGCGATAATTCTTTGAATTCTGCTAAAGAAAAGTGGGGGCTACCCAGGACAACCATGTCTAGTTGTTGGCCATCAGCAGTTGTCAAATCTCTTCGCGCATCCCATAAATCACTCATGGTGATGTCAACTATTTCGNNCCAATCAAGTGGCCGAATACTGGATAAAACGAGTCATCATTCTGGAGTGTTACCGGTACATCTTCCAGATTTATTAGGATATCACCCGCCCTGTTTTCGGTTAAATGCAACCCGACGGCCGGAACACGGCCTGTTATGGCGCAACAGATATCTAATAAGTCGGGATATCGTTCCGTTCTGGCTCCTATCACCGAGTTGGCAAAAACAATTGCATTAGACTCGCCCCAGGCGATCTGTTGGCCAAATTGCGGCCGCATATCAGTCTGGTAAGGTGCGCATGTCCAGGTCGGAATGCAACCCATATTCTGGTAGGCAACCATTTGGCGATAGGCATTTCTGGCCCAATCTTCTGGTACTGCCCATTCTTGCCAATGAAATTCGTCCAGGCCACTCACATTAACCGTCGAGGGAACGGCAACCTGGGCCCCTAATTCTGCCAGCCGTTCGGCAAATTCTAACCCAGCTTCGCCGATATAAATGGTGCTATCGATGTGGGCTGCGCTGATATCCATCAATTCAGCAGCCTTGTAGACTTCGGCCATGCGCACCAAAACTCGCATCGCCATCTTGACGGCTGGCCCATACTCGCCTGCTTGCATAGCCTGGTCACGGGTTGTTAGATTAAGGGTCATACTCCTTGCCTTCGTAACCGAAGAATCGGACGAACCAGAATACAACAGCATATTTGTTGATGCAATGGACAAATTCTTTTATGAGCTATGGTTTCGGGTAATTGGCCATGCTATACTCCTGAATATGGAGACGATTCTAAATCCCGCGCAAGAGAAGTTGCTCAAACGCACACGCGATACACTTGGCCGTCTTCGAGATACGCTGGCCGATGCCAATGCATCAAATGAGGATCGCATCGCCCTGGCTGACTCCATCAGGCAACTTGATGAGTTGTTCCTTTTGGTTGTTGCCGGCGAGTTTAATTCGGGAAAGTCTGCCTTCATCAACGCTCTACTTGGGCAACAATTATTGGCCGAGGGTGTCACCCCAACAACTACCCAGATTTATCTGCTCAAGTATGGGGAAGATGGTCCACATGAGCCGGGGGAGAAAGGCATCTGGATTCAAAGGGCGCCCATTGAGACCTTGCGCAATATCAATATCGTCGATACGCCAGGTACAAATGCGATTATCCGGGAGCACGAAACCCTTACGGCCGAGTTCATACCCCGAAGCGATCTCGTCTTGTTCTTGACTTCTGCAGATCGCCCTTTTACGGAGAGTGAACGAGCCTTTTTGACCCAAATCCGGGACTGGGGCAAAAAAATCGTCTTGATAGTGAACAAGGTAGACATCCTGCCGGATGAAAAAGCTATCAATAAGGTAGTAGATTTCGCCAGCTCGTCAGCACACCGGCTGGTGGGTGAGATCCAGGCTGTTTTTCCCGTTTCTGCCAGATTAGCTCAACAGGCAAAAGCGGGCGAACCTCGCTTGTGGAACGAGAGCGGATTCGAACCTGTCGAAAACTTCATACACGATACCCTGGACGACGACGGCCGGTTCCGTTTAAAATTGCTTAATCCCCTAGGTGTAGGCCACAAACTGACCAAAAAACAATTAGCGGCGATTCAAGATGAACTCTTAGCCTTGCATGATGATAATCAGTTGCTTGAAGATATTGAACAACAGACGATTTATTATAACGAAGATATGCAGCGAAACTTCCAGGCCCGTCTGGCCGAGATTGACAGCCTGCTTTATGGGATGGAAAAGCGAGGTCGAGCCTTTTTCGATGAGACCATTCGTTTTGGCCGAATTCCGGATCTAGTCCGTCCCAGCAAGATTCAGGCTGCCTTTGAGGAACAGGTTGTTGCTGACACTCCAGAACAAATAGAGGCCCGCATTGACGAAATGGTCGATTGGATGGTCGAGCAAGATCTACGTCAATGGACGGCCGTTTCTGAACACCTGGCCCAGAGGAAACAAGAACACGAAGAACGTATCGTAGGTCAGTCTGGCCCTAAGGAGGGTACGTTGGCCTATGACCGGCAACGATTGATTGATTCCATCGGCCTTGCCACGCACCAGGCTATATCCAGTTATGACCGGGAAAAAGAAGCTGCGAATCTGGCCGAAGCTACTCGTTCGTCTGTGGCTGGCATTGCCGTTCTTGAAATCGGGGGTTTAGGTATAGGCGCGGCTGTGGCTGCTTTAGCCACCGCCACCTGGCTTGATGTCACCGGCATTGCCTTTGGCGTCACTTTCATGGCTTTAGGGTTTTTGGTTCTGCCAGCTAGAAGGCGACGAGCCAACCAGGAGTTGGAAGCAAAGCTTGGGTCACTCCGGCAAAAGTTGATGAGCAACTTGACTGATCAATTTAATCGGGAAATGCGACGAGCTACCCAAAGAGTAGAGGATACCGTTGCCCCCTATGCTCGTTTTGTCCGGGCTGAAAATGAAAGGCTAAGCAAGCAGCAGAGTGCGTTGGTTGAGCTAGAAACCCAGCTTACCGGCCTGCGCCATCAGCTGCAAATCCAGCCTTTAGATGACCAAGGTTCGATTCCAGAACCGGCAAACTCATCTTAAAAAAAGCCCAGCATCTCGGCTAGTGGATCCCCCCAGAAAAACCAACCTGAAGTCGAAAAAATCGCACAGCAACAGCATAGCAGTAGCACCACGACGACAGCAATAATCACATTCCGATTTCCATTTTTATTCATGAGTTGATTTCCCTCCAAATAACAACCCAATAGTTTTGGTCAATTGGCCGGAACGGGTGCCTGGCATTTGGACTTCCGCCCAATCGCAGGAATCGAGATGATTCGCGGCCGAATTATAAACCGGGCAGGCCAGTCAACGTTCCTGTCAGACTATAACGCACGAAGCTGATGATGGCGATTTGAGTCAGCGCCAGTAATAAGCCGATGGTTAAAGGCTTGATTGCCTGTTGCCAATTCGTCGCCCGGGCATCTCGCCGGGTCAGGATTAACAAAGCCGTACCGTTAATGGCTGTGAGTACCAAAACGACTCCCAAAGCACTGGCTATGCCCAAAACGTACAGGATCGTGGGTTGGTTACTCAAGACCAGGGCAACTGCCAGGCCCGCCAATAATATCAATCCGGCTAATTCTCGGAAGTTTTCAATCGCTGGCCGGTATTCCTGATCGCGCCATAGCGACTGGGCCAGAGCTGGAAAAAGCACAATGCCCATCGCCAGGCCTGCCCCCATGCCGGTGATTAGTCGAAGCCAATTTCGTGGTTCGTAGACGTGGGGAAAGTTGGGAAAGAAATGGCTGTAAGAGTTAATACCGTCAATGGCCATGAAGGCCACCAATACAATGAGAACCAGCATAACTCGAAGTGGGGGGAGCATGGACCAACGCCGGCGGCCGGCTAATCCCAAAACGGCAAAGGTTAAGGTTACACCCAAAAACATCCCTGTGCAGCGTGCACATAACGGCAATTGCCGTCCGGCAATCGTGAATGAGCGATCCGAAATTCGGTGGCACACAGCATAACCTACATAATCTGCACCGTCCAAGGCAAGGTTGTGTTCCAATCGTGCCGTATCTGTGACCGTGTAGAGGCCTAAGACGATCAAGGCCAGCACTACTATGAGTAACAATCCTGCTCGTCTTGAAAGTTGTCCCGGCCATCCTCGAAAGGTAGTTTCGATCATTCGATGTAAATTNNTTACAGTCATTGGTTAGAAGATTGGGCTACTCTAACTATACGTGTCCCACCCTTGACGATGGGATAGCCAAATGTTAACATCGGGTTGTCAAGTTGGCCGGGTGATCGCGGCTTGGGAAACCAGGTCGAGGAAAGTCCGCACTCCGTAGAGCACGGTGCCGGCTAACGGCCGGGCGGGGTGACCCGACGGAAAGTGCAACAGAGAGGTGCATTGCCAATCTGGGGTAATACCTAGACGGGCGAGGGTGAAACGGTGGTGTAAGAGACCACCNNACGCAAATGAACAGTTTCATAAAGGATGGGTGGCCGAGACCGCCCATCCTTTATTTATGATTAACGTGGATAGATGAAGATTAAAGTAATTTTTGTTTGTTTAGGAAACATTTGCCGATCGCCGATGGCGGAAGGGATATTCCAACAAATGGTGGATGATGCTGGATTATCAGAGCAATTTGAAGTGGATTCGGCCGGTACGAGCTCGTGGCATATCGGCGAACGTGCTCATTCGGGAACACGACGCGTCCTGGCTAAAAACGGCATTACCTATCATGGTCGAGCCCGACGCATCAAGCCATCCGACATGGCCGACGAAAAAACCTATGTGATAGCCATGGATGAGAGTAATATGGTTGATTTGCGGGAACAATATGGTGATCACCCTAGACTTTACCGCCTCTTAGACTTTGCATCGAACTCCCCTGTTCTGGATGTTCCTGACCCATACTACAATGGCAACTTTGAGCATGTATACGGGTTAGTTAGAGACGGTTGCCAGGGATTGTTCTCGACGATTCGCCAACAAGAAGGGATTTAGGACCGATTCCTATGCCGAATACCAATCTCGAATTTTTAAGGAGAAAATAATGGAGAGAGAGATTGTAGTAGTCGGAGCTGGACCAAGCGGTTCGGCGACAGCTATCGCATTAAAGCAGGCGGGGCACGATGTGTTGCTCATCGATCGCCAGGAATTTCCACGTGACAAGGCATGTGGTGATGGAATTCCGGCTGGGGCCATCGAGATTCTATTTTCTTTAGGCATGGAAGAAAAGATACGTGGGGCAGATTTTTACCCAGTTTATCGGCTGCTACTGAGCTCACCACGTGGCTATGTTCTGGAAGCTGACCTCAAAAAGGGGAAAACCGGTGCCGATTCATGTGTTGTGCCGCGAACGGAGTTCGATGCCCTTATTCAACAACATGCTGTTGAAGCTGGTGTTGAGTTCTGTAAGGCGCGGGCCAAGGAGCCGATTATCGAAGACGGTCGGGTCACTGGCGTGCGTGTACGGCAAAATGGGTCGGATCAAGAGATTCGATCAAAAGTTGTCGTCGGTGCGGATGGCGTTACTTCGGTGATTGCTCGAGCACTTAGTCCCGATACGCATGAGGATAAACACCGTGCAGTGGCCCTGCGCACCTATATTTCGGATATCGAAGAGCTTCCCCATGAAGTTGAGTTCTATCTATACCAGGGAATATTACCGGGATACGCCTGGATTTTTCCCTTAGGAGAAGGAAGAGCGAACCTGGGTTTGGGGATGCGCCTGGATAAGTTTCGGGATGCGAATGAGAGTTTGGAGCAAATGGTTGAGGTTTTCCTTGATATCCCTGATGTTAATAAACGGATTAAACACGGTGGAAAATTAAATAACACCGCCGTTTGGCAGTTGAACTTTGGATCAAAACCCATTCAGCGTGCTTATGATGGAGCATTATTGGTCGGTGACGCGGCCGGCTTAATCAATCCCTTGACCGGAGGTGGGATTCATAATGGATTGCAGTCAGCTCTGCAAGCAGCCAACGTCATCCACGATGCGCTTGTTAAAGATGACACCTCTCTTACTCAACTTCAGGTTTATGATCACCGGATCGAGGAGAGTATGAAGAAAAGTATGCGCAAATCCTATCTCATTCAGCGTAGCTTACTTTATTTTCCCTCCTGGGTGGATATTCTTATCCGGTGGGGTGGCTCTAATAGCGACTTGGCTAAAACATTTATCGATAAGCTCTAGAAAAACAACCATTAAACGGTTTCATCCCTTGCGGGCCTAAAACGTGACATAAAAAAGCCCGCTCAGACGAGCGGGCCTTGATTTTTTGATTCAAAGAAGTTGGCGATTAGTTACGATACCATGCGTAATGGACTGACATCCCGAGCTTGAGGGCCTTTGCCAACGTCGATTTCACGGAATGAGACACGGTCTCCCTCATATAAATTGCGGTATCCCTCGCCCTCAATCGCAGAAAAGTGGACGAATACCTCCGTTTCTCCATCATCAGGCAAAATAAATCCGTAGCCCTTAATACGGCTGAACCACTTGACGCTGCCAAGCTTACGTTCCATTCGTACTGTCTCCATTATGATAACTTCCTGAGAGCCAGCCTAAATCTAGCATGACATTCGGCCGGTGTCTAGAGTGTTAAGATGATTTTTGCGGGATTTTCACGTTACTTATGGTTGACTAAATCCAACAGCCCAGGCACCTTTATATTGGCAATATGGCCCTTTAATTATGGCTGGAAGTCAATTTGACAGTTACTTCTGAATGGAGTTAAAGGTGATATTTGCGAGTGCTCTCGATTAAAATCTCCCTGACACCAGAATCGATAAAACCGACTGATTCGGCCAGTTGGATTGAGGGATCGTTCTCGGAATTGGCTACATAAAGGGGGGTTCTTCCGCTTTCCAGGACGTGTTGAATGAGCGATGCGACGACACTTCGGCCGTAACCCAACCTCCTGAACGAAGATTTTGTGTGTACATAGATCTCGGCAAAATAGGTGGACTGCCAATTTAAACCGGCCGATGCAACGATCTCACCTTGAGCCGCTCCCTTATTGGACCGTGATTGACGAATCACAAACTTCGGCGATCCATCGTAAGATTCACTTCGAGCAACTAAAACATTGATGATCGGCTCAAATCGGCCTCGGTCGAGCACAAATAATCTCAATATTTGTTCTTGTTGGATATCAAATAAGGCACTCAGAAGGGGTCGGTAAATTTCAGGGGCATTAATAATGACGCTCATCCCTTCAGGAATGGCTTTGGTAATTAAGCTCGCCCCAAAAGCTGGGTCCACTTCGCCGCCATTTTTTGCATAGGGCAATCTGAGTGTTAACAACGGCCGGAAGAGGTCAATCCCGGTTCTGGCCATGCATAAGTAACCTTGTGCCCGCTGTGCATTCTCGGGTTTGGTTATTATCTGTGTCTTATCATCTGGGTGGTATAAGGCATAATAAACTGCCGAGGCATCGGCCGGTTTTCGTTCGTCGAGTAAGGGGCGAATGGCCCGCCGTTTTTCAGCCAGGGTCATGATTCACTTGGAATAGGGTTTGTAGATGTACGTTCCTTCATAAGAGCGATATTCTCGATTGTCGCTTAACAATTCACTTTGCTGGAAAAATTCCGCGACCTGGCTAGCTCGTTGCGGATCACCACAAATAATTACCGGAGCAGGAACAAGGCCTATTGGCAATCCTGTTAGAGGCAGATATTTAGGCGACATTTTCGAATTCACCTTAAAATTCAGGTTGTTCAGGTTTATTATCTAAAATGGAATCGATCCTTTTCATCACATCGTCGGTGAGTTGGTCGGCGACATCCAGTGCGAACATGTTATCATGAACTTGCTCAACCCTTGATGCGCCAGTGATAACCGTGCTCACGTTTGGATTCTTTAGGCACCAAGCAATGGCTAATCGGGCTATATTCGTGCCTAATTCGTCGGCTAAAGTCATTAATTCGCGAACTTTGGCTATCTGTAGCTGTGCTTGCTTACTTGTAAATCGTTCACGGAGCCATTCGAAACCTTTTAGATTAGCCCGTGAATCCTCTGGAATGCCTTGATTATACTTGCCAGTTAACAATCCTGAGGCCAGGGGTGACCATATCGTCGTGCCTAAGCCGATTTCCTCGTAGAGACGCCCATATTCGACCTCGAATCGTTCTCGGTGAAACATATTATATTGAGGTTGTTCCATGGTGGGAGGGATGAGATGATACTGTCTGGCTACCCCGTATGCTTCCATTATCTGTTGGGCTGACCATTCGGATGTGCCCCAATAAAGAACCTTTCCCTGTTGTATTAGGTCGTGCATGGCACGTACGGTTTCCTCAATTGGCGTCTCCTTGTCCGGCCGGTGGCAAAAGTAAAGGTCTAGATATTCTAATTGCAACCGGTGTAAAGCCTGGTTACAGGCTTCAACCACATGTTTTCTATTTAATCCTCTTTGAGTGGGAAGTGGGTCTTGAACCGAACCCCAGAATACTTTTGATGACACGATGTAGGTGTCTCGGGGCCAATTGGTTTTTTTCAAGATCTGGCCCATCAAGACCTCCGATTGACCCTGGGCATAGGCCTCGGCATTGTCGAAAAAATTGACCCCGGCATCATATGCAGCGACCATACACTCTTCGGCTGCCTCAATTTGCATTTGATTGTCGAAAGTGACCCAAGAACCGAATGAGAGAGCACTCACCTTCAATCCCGACCGGCCGAGTCTTCTATATTCCATTATTATATTCTCCTAATGATAATCCACATGTGATAGTCACTTAGACTGACTTAGACTGTCAGTTTACCCGAATCTACATCCCTTACGCAAAATGAACCGTGGTTGCTCCACCATATCGAGTTTGTTAAAGTAACCGTTCGTTTAGCATCCAGAGGAAGCCAAAGAAACCGGAGGTTATGTTGGAGTTTCAGTTAGGTGTATACCGGCGACTACTCGGTTATTTAGGCCCTTATTGGCCCAGGGCTTTCGTGGCCTATTCCTCCATGATAATCGCCACAATCCTTAATTTGGCTGTTCCTCAAATTATTAAGGCAGCGATAGACATCGGCCTTGCCTCTGGTGAGGTTTCGGCCTTAATTGGTGCCAGTGCCTTGATCTTGGGAATAGGTGTCGTTAGGGCGCTGGCTGGCTATGGGCAGCGATATTTTGGTGAATGGTTAACCCATCGGGTTGCCTATGACTTGCGAAATGACTATTACGACAAAGTTCAGCGTCTTCCTTTCGCATTTCACGATCAGACGCAGACGGGGGACCTGATGAGCCGGGCGACCAGCGATATTGCCGAAACCGAAAGATTCGTTGGTATTGGTATGATGGATTTGGTGGCGACACTTCTCCTCCTGATTGGGGTTATCGTCGCCATGTTCTTAGAAGATTCCCGCCTAGCTGCCTTGGCGCTTATACCGGTGCCTTTACTTGTAGTGGCCACCATTCGCTTTGGTGGCGCTATCCGGCCGAAGTTTAAGAGCATCCAGGAACAACTTGCCGTACTCTCCACGACGATGCAAGAAAGCTTAACTGGCATTCGAGTTGTCAAGGCGTTTGCCCGTGAACCATTCGAGTTAAATAAGTTCGATCTGGCTAACGACACCTGGTTCGATCGCCGTTACCAAGTCATTCGCATGTGGGCCAATAATTGGCCGTTTTTTTCCTTTACTCTGTCATTAAGTATCTTTTTGCTTCTGTGGTTTGGCGGACCAATGGCCATGGGGGGGGTCATCACCGTGGGCACACTTTTCGCCATGATTTCCTACGTGTTGATGTTGAATGGTCCAGTTCAGCGATTGGGTTTCCTAGTAAACCTGGCTGCAACGGCCGGTGCCAGCGCAGCTCGAGTCTTCGAAGTCATTGACCGCCCTGGTGAGATCGTTGATTCCCAAGATGGGTATGCGAATGATCATGTGCGGGGGGAGGTCGTTTTCGACCGAGTTAGCTTTGCTTATCAGGATGGCCAACCCATATTGTATGACATCACATTTCACACATTACCTGGTCAAACTATCGCTCTAATGGGACCAACAGGCTCTGGTAAATCCACTATTACAAATCTTTTATTACGTTTTTATGAAGTGACCGAAGGAAATATCCTGATAGATGGAGTCGAATCACGTGATTGGCGTTTATCCAATTTACGTCAACACATTGGGATCGTCTTACAAGATTCCTTTCTGTTTAGCTCAACCATTGCCGAAAACATTGCCTATGGAAAACCGGATGTAGCGCGGGAGGAGATTATTTCGGCCGCCCAGGCTGCCCATGCCCATGATTTTATATTAGGCTTTCCGGATGGGTATGATACCCTGGTGGGCGAACGAGGAGTTACGCTGAGTGGTGGGCAAAAGCAGCGTATAGCAATCGCCCGTGCCCTCCTAAAAGATCCTCGAATTCTTATCCTTGACGATTCCACCAGCAGCGTTGACACAGAGACCGAACACCTCATCCAACTGGCATTAGCTTCTCTTATGAAAGGTCGAACGACGTTCATCATCGCCCAACGATTGTTAACGCTCAAGAATGCGGATTCTATTCTGGTGGTTGACCATGGCCAGATCATTCAACGCGGGACGCATGATGAACTATTGGCCAAAGGTGGTTTATACAAAGAGATTTACGACCTGCAACTCAAGGATCAAGAAGAGTTTGCTGCCCTACAAGTTCCATTGGAAACCGTGTCATGATTTTATGCAGACCATTAATGGTCCTTTGACGGATAGATGACAAAATCACCGAATGACGCCCCATTGAGTAGGAATGGTCGCAGGCGTAGGCGCCTTTCCGTTTTTCAAAGCACTGATGGCTCCCAACGCAAATTGCGTGAGGACAAGATCCGTGACCTTTTGCCTGATGAGGATGAAGAGGAACTAGGCAAGGCTTATGACGGCCGGCTTGTGCGGCGGTTATTGGTCTATAACCAACCCTACTTGCGCCAGTTAATCACCGCTATCTTCTTGATGATCGTGACCTCTTTGCTCAGTGTTTCAGGTCCTTGGATTATCGGCCAAGCCATTGATGAAGGGATTCGAACCGGAGATATAAGCCAGTTGCATTTTTGGGCTATCTTATTCTTGATGGCTGCTGTCGTCGAATGGGTCACCAATCGTAGCCGAATCTCGATCATGGCCTTCGTGGGCACGAAAGTGGTGGCCAATATTCGTAGCGACCTCTTCAGACATCTCCACAGTTTATCGCTTTCTTTCTATAATCGATACAGCGTGGGCCGGTTAATGAGCCGGCTCATAAGCGACGTCGGTGTTCTACAGGATTTTATAACCTGGTCGATTACCGGCCTTTTTCGCTCTATTTTCCTCCTTCTCGGCATCATCTTGGCCATGCTCAGCCTCAATTGGCGCCTGGCGCTCATCACTTTTTCCATCTTGCCCTTAATGGTATTGCTCACCAACTATTGGCGCGTGCGAGTACGTCCGGCTTATAGGGCGACTCGCCAGCGACTGTCGCTGATCAATGGTTACCTCAATGAGTCTATCAGCGGCATTCGTGTAACCAAGAGTTTTACCCGGGAAGACGCTAATTATGCTTATTTTGAAGAACTCAACCATTCTTACTTCGACGCTAACGTCGTCGCTACGAAGTTGGCGGCCCTCTTTTTTCCTGGTGTGGATTTCATAGGCACGATTGCAACAGCCATTGTCGTTGGGATAGGCGGCTATCTGGTGTTGGAAGATGCCTTAACTGCTGGCACCCTCGTTGCTTTCGTCCTATATGTCGAACGATTCTTCGATCCAATCCGGGAGTTAGCCCAAAGGTACAACACTTTTCAGGCTGCCATGGCAGCTAGCGAACGAATATTTGATCTGCTTGACACCGAACCAGACCTGCGCGACGCGGCTGATGCAGAACCGCTCCCCGCGATACGAGGCGCGGTCGATTTCGACCATGTTTATTTTGGCTATATCGATGGAGAGCCAGTGCTTATTGATATCGATTTACATGTCAAACCTGGACAGCGTATTGCCCTCGTCGGCGAGACTGGGGCCGGTAAAAGCACCATCATCAGGCTGTTAACCAGACTATTCGATGTCACCCATGGGGCGATTAAAATCGATGATCGCGACGTTCGGCATGTTACCCGGGCAAGTCTGCGCTCCCAATTAGGCATCGTCCTTCAAGACACCTTCTTATTTGGAGGAACGATCGCGGACAATATACGATATGGCCGATTAGAGGCAACGGATGAAGATGTCATTTCGGCCGCTAAAACCGTTGGTGCCGATGAATTCATTTCAAAGATGCCTAAGGGTTATCAAACTGAATTAGGTGAAGAAGGGATCAATCTGAGTGTTGGACAGCGCCAAATCATATCATTTGCCAGGGCATTGCTAGCCGATCCTCGGATCCTCATTTTGGATGAGGCCACCAG